>NZ_JBFBJY010000003.1:0-213776 GCF_040702125.1 Kitasatospora sp. NPDC085895
CGCCAGTGCGCGGACACACCCCAGAAGATCAAGAACTTCCTGGCTCTCCTGGCGGCGAAGCTGCACCGGAAACTCGACAACGGTGCCAGGCGCCTGCGCGAGGCGGACCGACACCTCAAGCGCCCGGACTCGAAGTACTCCTCCAAGCACTCCTACCGGGTCAGCACCCATGACCGGCAGCCGACACGACGCGTCGCGCCCAAGGTCATCACCCTGCGACCGGCAATAGTTCACTGACTCAAGCAACGGCATTGCGTGCCCGGCGGGAAGTGGCAGACCGTGATCTCCAGGCCGCTCTCCAGGGCGAAGGCGGCCAGGTGCTTCTTCCAGGTCCAGCGGCGGGGATCGTTGGAACCGCCGGCATCGGCGGTGATCAGCAGCCGGGTGGCGTTCGGATGGTGCATCCGTCCGCGGTTTTGCCACCAGCGGCGTATGGACTCGACCGCGAATTCGGCGGTGTCGTGGTCGGTCCCGACGTTGACCCAGCCGGTGTTGGTGGCGATGTCGTAGATCCCGTAGGGGATGGCGACCGGCTGGTCGCTGGTGGTGAAGGTGTGGCAGTCGACTTTGATCGGGGTTTTGCCCGGCCGCCACGTTCTGCCGGGCCGGTCGCGGCTGCCGAGCCACTCCTTGGCCTTGGTGTCGACGCTGATCACCGGCTGCCGGCCGTCGAGGAAGGCGGCGGCCGTGGCATTCAGGTGGGCGAACTGGGCGTCGCGGTCCGGGTGACCGGCGCCCTCGGTGGTCTTGGCGGTGCCCTGCAGGCTGTAGCCCAGGCCGTGCAGCAGGCGTCCGACGGTTGCGGCACTGACCGGATGGCCCTGCGACGTGAGGGTCGAGGCCAGAGCCCGCAGCGACAAGGTGGTCCATCGCAACGGGGAGACCGGGTCGCCCCGGGTGTGCGGCTCGATCAGCGCCTCGAGGGCCGGCAGCAGGTCGGGGTCGGTGACCGTCAACGGCTTACGTCCGGCTCCCGCAGCCCGGACCCTCCGTGTCGGGAGCGGGTTCCCGGCCAGCTCGGTCACCCCGCGCGCGATGGTGGCGGCACTGGTCCCGGAGGCGGCAGCCACCAGCGCGATCCCGCCGTGGCCGATCGCCGCAGCCTCGCTGGCCAGGTAGAGCCGACGGCGCCGCTCGTCGAGATGCGGCAGGATCCGATCGAACTTGGCCCGTAAGGCGGTGACGGGCGGAAGCACAGGCATGGTCCACCCTCCCACCAACTCCGCCAGAGCAAGCAGTAATTGAAATACAAGCCCCCGGCCGCACCGAGAACTGCCAGGTCGGAGTGTTCCTCGCCTACGCGGGCGAGCGGGGCCGGACGTTGACCGAGCGGGCGCTCTACCTGCCGAAGTCCTGAACGGACGACCGCGAGCGCCGCCGAGCCCCACCGTCTCGGCGAACACGCCCCGCCACATGCTCCGCCACCCCTTTCCCCTCGCCACCCCCGCCGCCGCGGTCGCCCAAGCAGAGTGCCCACGACTGGCGGCATCGCGCCGGCGCCCGGATCAACTGCCGGAAGGCAATGACCTGACGGTCGGTCAGGAGGGTCGACAAAGGGTCAGCATCAATCCGCTCAGACCCTGTCGCGCCAGCCTGATCACGAGAACCCGCACTGCGGAAGCTGCGCGTCGGTGAAGTGGTGGCCACGGCGCCGAGGGATCTTGGTTTCTCGGCGCCGTGGGGCCTCCGCCCTTGTCCGGCCGCCCTTGATCGAAGGTGTAATCGGTGGCTGTTTCCGCAGTTCAGCGCACCCGGCCGCGAGGCTTCAGCGGGGTCGCGGGCAGCTGCGGGGCGTGCAGCCGGGCACCGTCGTAGCCGTGCACCTCGCCGAAGCGGGTGCCGGTCTCCCAGTCGTTTCGGGCCTGTGCGATCTCCTCACCGGACCGGCCGATGAAGTTCCACCACATGACGAGCTCCTCCTCGAAGGGCTCACCACCGAGGAGCAGGACCGAGCCGTCCGTGACGGCGCGCAGCGGGAGTTCGCGGCGGTCGGTCCCCAGGTAGAGCATCGAGCCGGGCTCCAGCCGGACGCCGTCGACCTCGGTGAGGCCGCTCATGGTGAGCACCGCGTACTCGAAGTGGGGCTCGACCGGCAGGCGGACCTCGGTGCCCTCGCGGAGCGACAGGTCGGCGCCGACCAGCGGGGTGTGGATGGTGCCGGGGGAGCGGGCGCCGTCCAGTTCGCCGAGGATCACCGTCGCGTCGAGGCCGCCGCCGAGGTCGGTCACCCTGGGCAGGTCGGCATGGTGTTCGAAGGCGGGTTCGGTGTGGCGGTGGGCGTCGGGCAGGGCGACCCAGAGCTGGGCGCCGTGCAGCAGCCGGGCGTGCTCGCGCGGTGATTCCTCGGAGTGCGAGATCGCCCGGCCCGAGGTCATCAGGCCGAGTTCACGCGGCCGGACGGTCTGCAGGCTGCCGAGGCTGTCGCGGTGCAGCACCTCGCCCTCGTGCAGCCAGCTCACCGTCTGCAGACCGATGTGCGGGTGCGGGGGCACCTGCATGCCGGGCTCGTCGGCGATGTCGTCCGGACCGTAGTGGTCGACGAAGCACCAGGCACCGACCATCCGGCGGCCCATGCTCGGCAGCAGCCGCCGCACCACGGTGGATCCGCCGAGCGCCGTCTCGCGGGCGACCAGCAGGTCCCGCACCGGACCCTCGGCGCGGCTGCCGCCGCAGGTGGTGGGGGTGGGGCGCAGGTCGAGGTCACTCATGGCGGCCGGCCTCCTGCCCGTCGGCATCGGCACCCGCACCCGCACCCGCTGCGTGCTGCCAGCGCACCGCGCCGTGGTGCGCCTGTTCGACGATCGGGGTGCCGCCGCGGACCGCCCGGGTCACCGGGGTGCGATCGGCGATGTCGAGCAGCCGGGCCCGCTGCGCCTCGTCGAGGTCGCCGAGCAGCTCGATCCGCCGGGTGATCCGCACGCTCTTCTCCGGGCCCTTCTCGTAGCCGAGGTGCACCCGGACGGTCTCCAGCGGCCAGTCCTTGCGCTGGGCGTACATCCGCAGAGTGATCGCGGTGCACGAGCCGAGTGCGGAGAGCAGCAGGCCGACCGGGGTGGTGGCGGTGTCGGCGCCGCCGACGGACGGGGGTTCGTCGGCGGCCAGCTTGTGGTGGCCGGAGCGGATCTCGACGCGGTAGTCCTCGCCGGTGCTGGTGGCGACGGCCGCCGCGGAGCGGACGAAGGCGGGGGCCTCGGTGGTGGTGTCCATGGTGTCCTCGGGGGAGTGCCCGGTCCGGGGCGCGGTCACAGGCCGAAGCGGTCGCGCTGGGCGGCCGGCACCAGCTCGGCGTAGTCGGGGTGCTTGGTGATCCAGCCGCGGATGAACGGGCAGTACGGCAGCACGGCGGCGCCCTGCTCGCGGGCGGCGTCCAGCGCGCCCTGCGCGAGCTTGCCGCCCAGGCCGCGGCCGCCGAACTTCGGGTCGACCTCGGTGTGGATGAAGGCGAGCTCGGTGCCGTAGCGGTGGTACTCGGCGAAGCCCGCGAGCTCCTCGTCGTCGAAGATCTCGAATCGGGAGCTTTCCTGATTGTCCGTCACGCGAATCGCCATGGGTCCTGCCTCCTCGATCGGGCCGCGGTCTCGCGGCCTGTGTAGTTTACTATTAAACCAATTGGTGATCAACCGCATTCCCGGACCCCGGTCCCGCCGCACGGGTCGGCAGCCCCCAGCGACCCCTTCCGCGACTCCGGGTGGCCGACGGGCCGTCAGGAGCTACGCTGGCTCGACACGATTCGATCATGGGCCGAGGGGGCGCAGGGGTGCAACGGGTCGCGGTGGTGTCCGGCGGCGGTACGGGGATCGGCAAGGCCGTCGCCCGTGCGCTCGCCGCCGAGGGGTGCCGGGTGGCGGTCGTCGGCCGGCGCGTCGACGTACTGGAACGGGCCTGCGAGGAGATCGCCGAGGCCGTACCGGGAGCGGAGGCCGTCCCAATCGCCGCCGACCTCACCGTGCCCGCCCGGGTGGCCGCGGCAGCCGAGGCGATCGGCGAGCTCGGGCCGGTCGACGTCCTGGTGAACAACGCCGGCGCGATCATCACCCCGCCCGCCGACGACGGCCTCGACGCCCTCGCCGCGGCCTGGCGGCACGACCTGGACACCAACCTGCTCAGCGCCGTCCTGCTCACCACGGCCCTCACCGACCGGCTGCGCCGCCCCGGCGGGCGGCTGATCGTCATCAGTTCGGCGGCGGCCCAGCGCGGCGGCGCCGGCCCGCACTCGGCCGGCTCCTACGCGGCCGCCAAGGCCGCCCTGCACGGCTGGGCCTTCGGCCTGGCCCGACAGCTCGGCCCGGACGGGATCACCGTCAACGTCCTGGCCCCCGGCTACGTCGCCGAGACCGAGATCTTCGGCGCGGGGTGGTCGGAGGATTTCCACGCCCGCAAGATCGCCGACACCCTGGTCGGCCGGGCCGGCACCCCCGAGGACGTGGCGTCCGCCGTGGTGTACCTGGCCTCGCCGGCGGCCGGCTACGTCACGGGCCAGGTGATCGGCGTCAACGGCGGAGCCGTGCTGGGCCGGTAGCCCCCGTCCGTGGCTCGTGGCTGGTGGTTCGCGGCCCGTTGCTTGTGGCTCGTGGTCCGGTTCGTGGCCTGCGGGCCGGGACCGGCGGCCGGGACCGGGCGGCCGTGACCGGTCCTGGCCGGGCGGCGGGCGGCGCCTCCCCGTCACTTCCGGACGGGGCCCGGGGCGGCGGACGCGCGGGTTCGTCGGGGTCGCTACCGTCCCTTGCGGGCGGCCCGGCGGCGGGCGAGGAAGACGCCGATCAGCATGCCGACCAGGATGGTCACGGTCAGGACGACCCAGAGTGGCATGGTGACGTCGGAGACCCAGAGGGTGATGGTCACCGACGCGGTGTTGACCGCGATGAACCACACGGCGAGGACCGCGATGACGCCGACCGCGATGGTGCGCAGTCGCACCTCGCGGCCCTTGACCGTGAGACGCGACGGCTCGTGCTGGGTGTTCTGCGACATGGCTTCAGTATCGTGCGATTTGCCTGATTCGTCCCCGGAGGACGGCCCTGCGGGGCCTCCGGGCTCCGCGCGGGCGGGTGGGGCCCGGCGCGAGGTGCGGCCGCCGTCCGTCCGCGGGAAGCTCGAAGGATGACGGCGCTGGTGGTGATGCTGGAGATCGAGCAACCGGGCACGGTCCACGATCTCGGCGGTGGCGAGCGCGCCTCGGAGGGCCGCGCGGCCCTGGTCGTGCACGCGGCCCCGGTCGCCGCCGACGGCGGCCCCGAACGGCGGACCTTCTGCGGCTCGGACACCTCGGGCCTTGAACGCGACCCCTGGCAGCCCGCCGAGGACGCCGCCGTCTGGTACCCCTCCCGGTGGTCCCAGCGGGTCTGTGAGGAGTGCGCCGCCGCGGTGCGAGGCCGGTGAGCGCCGGCCGGTCGTCGTAGGCCGGCGAGCGAGCGGCTGCCCGGCCCGGTCGGACCGGGCCGGGCAGCCGGAGCGGCCGGGTGTTCAGCGCCAGCTGTCGTGCAGCACGAGGGTGCCGGTCGGCGGGGTGACGGTGGCGTGGTTCGGCCCGTCCTCCCAGGCGACGGTGCCGTCGGCGTTCTTCTTCAGCAGCTTGTAGCGGACGGCGGTGTTCGGGGGCAGTGAGGCGATGCCGGTCCACTCCGGGTAGACGGCGTGGCTGGTGCTGAGCGCGACGGCCTTGGCCGGGTCCCAGGCGCCGAGTTCGGCGAGGTCGCCGGAGACGTACAGGGTCTGCCCCCAGGTGGTGGAGGCGGTGGCGGTGAAGACGGCGGTGAGCGGGTGCTCGCCGGTGACGTTCCAGCGGTCGGAGAGGACGGTCTCGCCGCCGGTGCCGGACAGGAAGACGGAGCGGTTCGGGATCGACTCCCACTCCACCGCGCCCGCGGCGGTCCGCTTCAGGTACTTGTAGGTGAGCTGGCCGCCGGGCGGCAGCAGGAGGTCGACCGACCAGGTCGGATAGCTCTGCGCGTCGGTGGTGAGGGGGACGGCCGTGGCCGGATCCCAGGCGCCGAGTTCGGCGGTGCTGCCGGAGACCAGCACGGTCTCCCCGTACGCGGTGGCGGCCGTGACCTGCAGGTGTACGGGAGTGCCGAGGGTGCCGCCGGTGGCGGCCCGGGCGGCCGTGGCGGGCAGGAGCAGGCTCGCGATCAGGGCCGTGACCAGGGCTGGGAGCAGCAGGAGGGGTCGCAGCCGGGCTGCGGCGGGGTGCGGCTGGGGGAACGTCATGTCCGTTGTCCTCCAGGTCGAATGGCGGCGCGGGGCGCCGCGGAGGGGGACGGCCGGGGTTCGCGTGCGGCGTCGGAGGCGAGCGGCGGTCCGAAGTTCTGCAAAGTCTTGCAGCAACTTTCATGGCGATGGACGATTTCCGGCCAGGTCGGGGGCGCGCCTGCTCGACGGGTGGGCGGCAGGGACCCTGACCTCGCCTGACCTGCACACGACACCAAGGCGGCGGGCCGCCGGGGCACCCCGGCTCCGCCCTCCCGGAACGCGACGGCCACCCGACGGCCACCGGACGCACCTCGCCGAGGGCCCCGCCGTCACCGCGTGTGACACCAGGTCGCGCGACAACGGCGGGAACCCGGCCCCTCGCCGGACGGGCGGCTCAGCCCGTGCGGGCGAAGTCGCCCCAGACCGACGCCCGGCCGCCCGCCGTCGCGGCGTCGATCCGGTACCAGTCGCCGCCCGCGTCCCGGGCGCCGGCGTCGTGCCCGTACTGACCCGCGAAGACGTGCTGGCCGACCGGGACCGTACGGCCCGCCTTCAGCACCCAGCGGTAGACCAGCACGCCGCCCTCCTCCCGGACGGTCATCGTGAAGTCGCCCGCGGGCAGGGTCTGCCAGTGGCCGGTGTCCTTCACCCCGCCGGTCTGCGGCACGTGCAGCTCCACCGTCAGTGCGGTGAGCACCTCACGGGTCTTGAAGGTCACGTTGCTCTGCGCCCAGAAGTCCGTGCTGTGCGGATCGATCGAGCCGTCCGCCCACAGCGGGCCGTCCTCCGTCCGGCTCCCGGTGGGCCTCGCCGACGTCGTCGGCCGGGCGGAGGAGGGCGAGGCGGAGGGGGAGGCCGAGGTGCTCGGCCGGGGCGCGGCGGAGGGCGGCAGGGACCCGGAGGTGGGCGCCGGCAGCGGCTCGGGCGCGGCGGACGGCGGGGCGGTGCTCGCTGCGGAGCTCGGCGAGGGGGACGGCGCGGGCGGCGTCTGCGGCCGCTGGGCGATCGCTGCCACCGCGAGACCGCCGACCGCCAGGGCCGCGGTCGCGGCCAGCCCGGCCAGCGCCATCCGGGGCCAGGAGAGCAGGCCCCGGCGCACCCGGTGGCGGCCGGCCGCCGGGTCGGAGGCGTCGGTGTTCAGGGCATCGGAGGAGGCGATGCCCCGCTCGATGCGGGCGAGCATGCGCTCCCGGTCCGGCCGGTGGGCCTCGGCGGCCTCGCGCAGCTGTCGGCGCAACTCGTCCATCAGCTCCTCCTTCCCGTCAGTTCGCCGGCCCGGTCGCCGAGCAGCCGTTGCAGTTCCGCCATCCCCTTGGAGGTCTGGCTCTTCACCGTGCCCACCGAGATGCCGAGGGCCAGGGCCGTCTCCTTCTCGGAGAGGTCCATGGCATGCCGGAGCACCACGCAGGCCCGCTTGCGGAAGGGTAGCCGGGCCAGCGCCGCCCGGACGTCCAGCACGGAGGCCACGTCCGGCCCGTCCGTCCGCTCGGAGCGGTGCGACCAGAACAGCAGCACCCGGCGCCGCTCGCGGACGGCGGTGCGGACCCGGCCGCGGGCCAGGTTGGCGACCACGCCGCGGGCGTAGGCGACGGGGTGGTCCGCGCCGCGGACCCGGTCCCAGCGGTGCCAGAGGGCCACCATGGCGTCCGCAGCGAGGTCGTCGGCCGCGTCCGCCTCGCCCGTCAGGAGGTGGGCGAGCCGGGCGAGTTCGGCGTGGTGGCGTTCGAAGAAGTCGTGGAACTCCGCGGACGCATCGTCGGCGATCATGTCCGGGGCGTGACCTCTCGATCCGTTGTGAGCGTTCTCAATCAGCAGGGAGGGCGGCAGCCTACCAACCGCTCCCGCCGCCGGATCAGCGGGTACCCCAGTCGTCGCCGCAGGTCGCAGGGGTGCCGGCCGGGCCGTGCGGCCCCGCCGGCCGAGACCGAGCGGGTCGGCGGCGGGTGCCGTGCCCAGCGCCGTCACCCCTCCGTACCCGACCGGGCGGCGCGCACCCCGGCGCGGGCTGACGGCACGGACGGAGGGTACGGGTCGAACGGTCTCTCGGGGGCAGGGCAGGGCACGGGGAGCCTCCTTCGGGTCGGCGTCTTGCTGCCCGCGGGTTGCCGCCGACGCGCGAAAGGTTGCCGCCGGACGGGAAGTCGGTCCTGTCGGGTCGGCACATGCCGCCGTGGGCAGTGAACAGCGCTTGCGGCAGTCAGCGGGCCGACGAGTGGCGAAGGGCAGTCGGAGCGGCGAAGGGTCATCCGAGCCGCGAGGGGCCGTCTGAGCAGCGAGGTGCTGTCGGGGCAGCGAAGAGCCCTTGGAGCGGCGAGTCGCCGTCACATCAGCAAGTGGGCATCCAAAAGCGATTGACCATCACCCAAGAGATTGATCGACACCAAAGTGAATGGGTATCACGGCAACGAGAGACCATCGCGTACGCGAACGGCGATCATGTCAGCGGCAGGGCGATCGCCAGCGCGATGCCCGCGCCGAGCAGCGCGCAGAGCAGCGCCGCCGCGCAGACCGTACGGACGGCGTCACGACGCAACGCGGTGCGCAGCGCACCCGGCAGCGGATCCTGGTCCAACTGCCGGCGGACGCGGCGGGTGGCGCGGCGCAGCAGCCACAGGCCCACCCGGCGGCGCAGCGGGAGACCGCCGGTGTCGGGCGGCTCCGGGGCGAGGGCGGCGCGGACCGGGACGTTGAGCCGGCGCTGCGCCCACCGGGTGGGGCCGGCGGCGTCGGCCTCCGGTTCGGCGAGCAGCAGGGCGCGGGCGGACCGGGCGGTCCGCTGCCGGACGTCCCGGCCGCCGGGGCCGCCGATGGTGCGGTCGAGCAGGGCGGAGTCCGCGCCGAGCAGTTCGTCGAGGTTCTGCTGCATCCGTTCCCGCCCGATCTCGGCGGCGAGCAGCGCGCTGTGCAACTCCCGCTCGGCGTCCTGCCGTTCGCCCGGCTCGGGGACGAGGACGCGGAGCAGGTGGCGGGCGGCGTCCAGGCGGCCCCAGGTGAAGTCGGAGCTGCGCCAGTCCTCGTCGAGGAAGGCGCCGAAGTGGCCGAGCCTGGTGCCGTACAGCTTGCGGTCGCCCATGTCGGCGTAGCGGTCCTGGCGGAAGAGCGGGCCGAGGTCGTCGGGGCCGAGGCGGAGGAAGGTGAAGGCGGGGGTGGGCTGTTCGACGGCGGCCGCGGCTGGGGCGTAGGCGTGGCTGAGGACCTCGACGGCGAGGCAGCAGGCGAGGGCGTCGCGGGTGGTGGCGAAGCGCTGGTCGCCGAGGGTGTGCAGGGCGGTGAGGTAGCTGCCGGCGGCCTGCCGGACGAGGCCGCCGAGGGTGCGGGCGGCGTCGAGGCGGGTGAAGACCTCGCTGACCCGGTCGGCGATCCCGGCGTCGGACGGGCCCGGCGGCGGCCCTTCGCGCAGGGCGGCGCGGACGGCGGCCGCCACCGCCCGGGTCTCGGCGAGCCGGCGGCAGACCAGTCCGGCCGCCGAGGCCAGCTGGCGGCGGACGGCGGGCTGGCAGTCGGGCAGGCGGCGCTGCAGGTCGCAGAGCATCATCCGCAGGACGCGTTCGGTGGGGACGAGCCCCCACCGCCAGTCGCCGGGGTCGGCGGCGTGCACGGGGTCGTCGTGCTCGGTGGCGGCCGGCGGCAGCCACGCGGGGTCGCGGCCGGGCAGCCAGTCGGCCGCGGTGCCGGGCGGGTCGAGCAGGGCGGTGACGCCGTCCGCGGAGGCCTGCCGGCGGACGTCCCAGACGACGGCCGCGGCCCGGCTGCGGCGGTAGTCGTCGAGGAGTTCGGCGGCCCGGTGCAGCAGGCGGGTGGCCCGGACGGGGTTCTCGTACAGCTCGCGGAAGAGGTGCTCCTGGACGCCGGAGACGCGGGTGCGCATCCGTTCGGCGAGGTCCTCGGTGGCGGAGCGGAAGTTGGCCTCGCGGGGGTGGTGCAGTGCGGTGGCGGCGGCCTCCGTCCAGGTAATGTCCTCGGGCCGTTTGCGGCCGACGGCCTCCTGCTGCAGGGTGCCGGCGGACGGCACCACGTACACCAGGACGCGTTCGGGCCGCCGGTCGGCGAGGCGTTCGCCGATCGCGTCGAGCACCGGGCGGAAGGGCTCGTTGTCGAGGACGCCGCCGTCCATGACGGAGCTGCTGGGGATGGCGGAGGGCGGGTCGCGGTGGTCGGCCATCGGTGCCTCCTGCACCGGGGCGAAGGCCACCGGGAACGCGGCCGTGGCGCGGGCGGCGCGCAGCAGGGCCGGCGCCGGGCGTCCGGCCGGGCCGTGGAAGTCGCGCAGCGGGTGCCGGCCGACCTGCCAGGCGCCGGCGCGGGTGCGTTCGTAGACCGGCGCCTCGTCGTCGTGGCGGAACCGGTAGACCCGGCGGTGGTCGGGCACGTCGAAGGCGCCGCCGTAGCCGTCGGCGCACCGGCGGGGGCGGCCGTCGAGGGCGGTGGCGGTGAGGAAGAGGGTGACCGGCTCGGCCAGTTGCGGTTCGCCGCCCATCGCGGCGACGGCCTCGGTGAGGGCCTCCTCGACGGCGGCGCCGCGCAGCAGGCTGCCGGAGCCGTCCTCGGAGAGCAGCCGGCCGAGGTCGGCGGTGCGGTTCCAGGTGGCGCGCAGGTCGGGCAGGGCGGCGCCGCGGGCGACGGCGGTGGCCAGCAGCACGCCGTTCAGCCCGCCGGCGGAGGTGCCGGCGACCACGTCCACCACGACCCGCTTGTGCCGCTCCCGGGTGAGGCGCTGCCAGATCCGGAAGGTGGGACGGTCGCGCTCGGCGACGCCCGACTCGTCGTCGCCCCGGGAGGCCCGGCGCAGCAGGTCGAGTTCGTGGGCCACGCCGCCCATCCAGACCGCGAGGCTGATGCCGCCGTTGAGGACGAGGGCGAGCCGGACCTCCTGCGGCGGGCCGCCGGCCGCGGTGTCCTGGTCGGTCATAGCGGCAGGCTAGGCGGCCGGCGGGCCGTCACCGTCCGGGCCGGGCGGCCGGTTCAGCCGCTCGGCGGAACGGATTGCACCGGGCGGCGCAGGGCCGCGGGCCCGGCCGGCGCGGGGCCGGCCGGTGGGCGAGGCCCGGCCGGCACGAGGCCGGCGGGCCCGCGGTGTCAGGGCGTGGCCCGGGTCAGCCGACGTCCCAGAAGAACCGGTGGGTGTGGATGCCGAAGTAGGGGAAGGACTGGATGTGCTTGACGCCCTGGATCGGCCGGACGGTGTCGTTGACGAAGTCCAGCAGCTCGCGCGGCCCGGGGCAGACCACCTCGGCGAACAGGTCGAAGCCGCCGGCGGTCAGCACCGAGTACACCACTTCGCCGTACCGGGCGAGTTCGTCGGCGACGCCGCGCGGGTCGCCGTCCACGGTGATGCCGAGCATGGCCATCGCCTGCCCGCCCATGGCCATCGGATCGGTCACGCCGACGACCTGGACGGCCTTGGCGTCGATCAGCCGCTGCAGCCGCTGCCGGGCGGCCGAGGCCGACAGGCCCACCTTGGGGCCCAGGTCGGCGTACGCGATCCTGCCGTCCGTCTGCAGCTCGCGCAGGATGGCCCGGTCGATCTCGTCCAAATTCGCAACTCCTCGGTCCGTCGACCTCCGCACCCTACCGTCAGGCCGCCGGCCCGAGGAGGGTGCCGGCGGTCTGCGGGCGGACGGGGGGTCAGCCGATGAGCTGGGCCAGGGCGACGGAGAAGACGTCGGTGTGCGCGTCCACGTCCGCCTCGGTGGTGGCGGGGCACATCAGGGCCATGTTGTGGAAGGGCGTCATCAGGATGCCGCGGTTGGCCAGGTACAGGTGGAGGAAGTCCTCCAGCTCCGGGTCGGCGACCTCGGAGGAGGCGGTGCCGGTGCGGGGGGCGGGGTTGGCGAAGCGGTACTCGGTGCGGGCGCCGAGCCGGCTGACCGACCAGGGCAGGCCGTGTGCGTCGATCGCCTGCTGGACGCCGGCCTCGAAGCGCTCGGCGCGCTTGCCCATCCGTTCGAAGGCGTCGTCGGTGAGCACGTGCTCCAGGGTGGCGCGCATCGCGGCGACGGAGAGCGCGTTGCCGGCCAGGGTGCCGCCGACGCCGCCCATGTCGACCAGGTCGAGGTCGGAGCGGCCGAGCAGCCGGTCCGCCAGCTCGGCGGAGAGCCCGTACGCGCCGGCCGGGATGCCGCCGCCGATGGCCTTGCCGATGGTCAGCATGTCGGGTTCGAGGTGCCAGGCGGCGGTGCAGCCGCCGGGGCCGGCGGAGAAGGTGTGCGTCTCGTCGTTGATCAGCAGCACGCCGTGCCGGCGGGTCAGGTCGCGGACACCGGCCAGGTAGCCGGGCTCCGGCAGCACGATGCCGATGTTGGTGAGGGCGGGCTCCATGAGGACGGCGGCGACGTCGCCGTGGGCGAGCTCGCGCTCCAGCTGGTCGAGGTCGTTGAACTCGGCGACCCGGCTGGTGAGGGTGACGTCGCAGGGCGCGCCGACGTTGCCGGGGCGGGAGGCGCCGCGGCCGTCCGGGCCGACGACGATCAGCGACTCGTCGACGCTGCCGTGGTAGCTGTAGCTGTTCACCAGGATCTTGCTGCGGCCGGTGACGGCGCGGGCGAGGCGGATCGCCCAGCGGTTGGCGTCGGTGGCGGTCAGCGAGAAGCTCCAGTGCGAGAGCCCGAACCGGCGGGTCAGCTCGGCGCCCACCCACTCGGCGTCCTCGGTGGGCAGCATCGCGGTCGCGCCGCCCTGCTCGGCGAAGCGGCGCTGCACGGCGACGGCGACCGCCTCGGGGGAGTGGCCGGCCATCGCGCCGGTGTCGCCGAGGCAGAAGTCGATGTACTCGTGGCCGTCGATGTCGGTGATCCGGGCGCCGTTCGCGGTGCCGAGGTAGCGGGGGAAGGCGCCGGCGGTCTTGTTCATCCAGGTCATCGGAACCCGGCCGAAGAGGTGGTCGGCGCGTGCGTAGGCGGCCTTCGACCGCGGATTGCGGCGCTCGGCCTCGGCGCTCTCGCGGGCGAGCAGGTGCTGCAGTCGGGTGCGGTCCATGGCGGTACCTCAGCGTCGGGGGTCCGGGGGAGATGCCCTGACTGTAGGCAGGTATGGAGCGCGCGAGCAAGGAATCACACTCGATTCAATTGTTTAAGCAATCGATTCGAGCGTCCATGGGGTCTTATGCGGCAGCGTGCACTCAGTGCCTTTACCGATTGGCACTCAGTGCCATACGCTCCCGGTGTCGTGTCGATCGGGCATCGGCGGCCGCTTGCGCGCGCCCTGGCCCGGACCGGGAGGAGCCGCCATGAATCCTGTCGCCACCGCGCCCTCCGGGGTACCCGCCGTCGAGCAGCCCGGCCCCGAGCTGGTCTTCCGCCGCTGCCGCTGGTGCCGTGCCGCCACCGCGCCCGTCCGCATGCTCTGCCCGGTGTGCGGCAGCGCCGACCTGGACGACGAGGTCAGCCGCGGCACCGGCACCGTCCGGCGGCTGCTGCCCGCGGCCCGCCGCGGCGCCGGCGAGCCGATGCCCTACGTGGTCGCCCTCGACGAAGGGTTCACCGTGCAGGCCGCGGTCACCGGCACCATGCCCGGCGCCGTGCCGGCCGGTGCCCGGGTGGAACTCGCCGTCTCCAGCGGCCCGTTGGTGGCCTTCCGGCTGGCACCCGGCCAGCTCGGCCCGGTCGAGCCGGAGAGCCTCTTCGCCACCCGCGCGGTCGGCTGCGTCCGCCCGGCCGTGCTCCCCGCCGCCCGCCGCGCGGGCTGACGACCCCCGGCCCCGTGCCGCGGGGCACCGGAGCGGCCTCCGGGGTGGCCCGGCCGTCACTGCCCCTCGGTACGGTCTGCGCATGATCGATCAGACGCCGCCCCTGCCGTCGCTGCACTCCTTCGCAACCTGGGAGCCCGTACTGCGGCTCCTGCTGGCCCACGACACCGAGCGCAGTGCCGACGGCTCCGCCCGCCCGGCGGGACGGATCAGTCGGTACGGGCAGAGCCTCGCACTGCCGTGGGGCATGTCCTCGGTGGCGCGGACGGCGGTGAAGGACATCCAGCGGGCACTCGCACGCGGCCGGGTCGAGGAGGTCGCCTTCCGGGCGGAGGTCCGGCCGGACGGCAGCACCACCCTCGGCCTGGTCCGGCCCGGCCCGGCCGTGGAATCCGGCCTCGGCTACCCCGACCTCGGTGTGCTCGTCCTGGACGGGGACGCCCTCCCCGAGCCCTGGCGCCGCCTCCCCGAGCCCGTCCCCGGCGCGCGGCCCGCCCCGACGGCGGACCCGGAACTGCTGGAGCGGACGCTCCGCGAGCGCCTGCCCGACGCCGTCGGCGCGACGGAGGAGGAGATCGCCGCCGCCGAGACGCGCCTCGGCGTCACGCTCTCCGACGAGCTGAAGGCGCTCTACCGGGTCACCCGGGCGCGGTGGGAGGACTGGGGCGACGACTGGGAGGCGGCGGTCGAGGTGAACAACGCGGTCTGCTGCGAGATCCACGACCCGGACAGCCTCTACGCGGTCGACGCGGCGGCCCGCCACTCCCGCTGGCGGTTCTCGGCGACGGACGCGCTCTCGACCCCGCCCGACGCCCCGGTGCAGGGCCTGGCCGGCTCGCCCGGCTGGATCGTCTTCGGGAGCAACGGCGGCGACGAGCTGGCAGTGGACCTGACGCCCGGCCCGGGCGGACACCTCGGGCAGGTGATCCTGGTCAGCCACGAGCTGAGCCTCGGTGCCGAACTTCTCGCAGACTCCCTCACCGACTTCGTGCTGGAGCGGACGAAGGACGGACGCGGCGGCAGTCCCGAGCGCGGCCTCCCGGTCGTGGCCGGTGTCAGGAAGGGGGGCCTCGACTCCGTCCGGGCCGCCGCCCACCCCGACCTGGAGGTCCTGTCGATCGACAGGTCGGACGGCTCGCCGTTCAGCCTCGCGCCCGTCATCGGACTGCCCCGGCTGCGCACCCTCACCGCCTGGCCCGGCGCGCTGGCCGATCCGCTGGAGATCGCCGGGCTCACCGGCCTGGAGTTCCTCGAACTCGGCCCCCGGGAGTGGCGCGTCCTGCTGGACGCCGGAGCCGTCCCCCGCAGCCTGTCGGCCGCGGCCGTCAAGGTGGGCGACGGCGACCACCTGCCCGTCGTGGACCTCGCCAACGAGATCCTGGCGCTGTGGGGCCGTCCCCCTATCGACCAGACCCTCCTGGAGGGCGACCTCGGGCCCGTGGCATGAGCGGCGCGAGTCGCCCGCGAGCTCAGGCGGAGGTGAACGGCGGCTGCGCCGGAGCGGGGCCGAGGGTGGTCGTGCCGGGCGCCGCGGCGTGCCCGAGGCCCGTCCGGTAGGTGTCCAGCGCGGCCTCGGTGCGGCCCAGCCGGCGCTGCAGGTCGCCGAGCAGACGGCACAGGTCGGCCAGGTCGCCGGCCGCGCCGGTGGGCTCCAGCAGCGCGAGGGCCCGGCCGTAGTGCTCCTCGGCCGCCGCGCTGTCGTCCCCGTCCTCCGCGAGCAGGCCCAGCAGTCGGTGGGCGGCGGCGCGGTGCACCGGCCCGCGGTCGGGCTGCAGCCGGTCGAGGAGCCGCACGAGCAGCTGCCCCGCCTCCTCGCGGCGGCCCAGTCGGCGCAGCACGTCGGCGAGCTCCACCTCCACCTGGGCGGTGTACAGCTCCGCCCGTCCGGCCGCCAGCATGTCGCGGGCGGTGGTGAGTTCGCGGGCGGCCGCGTCGAGGGCGCCGTCCTGGGCGTGCACGTAGCCGCGCATCCAGTGGCAGTGCGCCAGCTCGGTGCGGATCTGCAGCTGTTCGTACAGTGCCGCGGCCCTGGCCAGTGAGGCGTCGGCCTCCGCGGTGCGGCCCTCGGCGAGCAGGGTGCGGGCGACGGTGCGGTGCATGCCCGCGACCAGCGCCGGGTCGGTCACCTGCGGGGCCAGGCCGAGCGCGATCTCGGCGGCCTGCGCGGCCCGGGCGTGCGCGCCCATGTCCAGGTAGGGCGCGATCGCGGCGGTGTACAGCAGGACGAGGGCGTCCGGGTCCTGCAGCCCGGCGGCGTTCAGCCCGTCGATCGCGCTCTCCAGCAGGTAGCAGGAGTAGCGCAGTTCACCCGCGAGCAGGTGGGCGACGGCACGGCCGCGGACGGCCCGGGCGCGCTGCACCGGCGGCGCCCCGGCGAGCAGCGGCTCCGCGGCCTCGAAGTGCCCGCGGGCGGCGGCCAGGTCGCCGGCGAACAGCGCGCACTGGCCGAGGCCGAGCAGCGCCGCGGCCCGTTCGTCCTCCAGGCCGTGCCGCTCCGCCTCGGCGAGCAGCCGCCGGTACGCGGCGGCCGCCGGCTCGCCCTCGCCGAGGGCCAGCAGCCGCTGGGCGTCGACGAGTTCGGCCCGCAGGCCGGTCGCGATGTGCGGCGGCCGCCCGGTGGCGAGCTCCTCGTACGTCACGCCGAGCCGTTCGGCGAGGTGCCGCAGGGCGGCCTCCGAGGGCCGCACCCGGTCCGACTCCAGTATCGAGATGTAGGCGGCCGTGTAGGCGGGCTCGGCGAGTTGGCGCTGGGTGAGGCCGCGCTCGACCCGCAGCCGGTGCACCCGCCGGCCGACGGTGCCGGAGGCGTCCGGCTCCGCCGGGGTCGTCGTGTCCGTCACTGCTGTCCCACCTGTCCGCTCGGGCCCCGACGTGCGAGGGCCACCCTATGCGCTGCCCGGCCCGCGCGGCGCGGATGCCGCCCCGGCTCCGGCGGCCCGGGCGCGGGCCGCCGCGTCCGGGCGGCCGACGGGCCGTCGGACAACGGAGCGAAATGCCGCCGCCCGCACGGGAATCGGTGCGCCGCCCCTTGCAGGGCCGCGCCGGCGGGCCTATGTTCAGCGGCGAGTTAAACACACTTAACTCGCCTCTTAACAAGCCCTCAACCGAGAGGAGGGCATGTGCGCACCCGCATGCCCCGCTACGCCGCGCTCGCCGCCGGCCTCACCCTCGCCGCCGCGCTGACCGCCCCCGCCGCGGCCGCCCCCACCCCGCCCGCGGGCCCGGCCGCCGCAACTGCCGCACCGGACGGGCGGACGGTCACGGCCGAGGCCTTCACCGGCCCGGACGCGGAGGGCCGCAGAGTGCGCGTCCCGGTCGCGGCGCCGGGACACCGCAAGGGCGTATCCGGGCGCACCGCACCCGGCGACGTCACCGGGGACGGCGCCGTCGGCCGGCTCGCGGTCACCGGCCCCACCGCCGACCGCCTCGACGTGGTGATCGTCGGCGACGGCTACACCGCCGACCAGCAGGACGCCTTCCACACGGCCGCCGCCGCCAAGTGGGCCGCCATCAGCGCGATCGAGCCGTACCGCAGCTACCGCGGACTGTTCAACGTCTGGACGGTCGACGCCGTCTCGCACGACTCCGGCATCAGCGGCGACCCCGACACCGGCACCGTGCGGGACACCGCCCTCGGCAGCTACTTCTGGTGCGCCGACACCGAACGACTGGTCTGCACCGACCTCGACAAGGTCGCCGCCTACGCCGCCAAGGCACCCGCCGCCGACCTGGTCGTGGTCGTCGCCAACTCGGCCAAGTACGGCGGCGCCGGCTACTACGGGCTGGAGGCCGAGGGCTACCCCTTCGACGGCGTGTCCACCCTCTCCTCCGACAACGCCGCCTCCAGCCTGATCGCCGCCCACGAGATAGGCCACTCCGTCGGGCAGCTCCACGACGAGTACGCCTACGACTCCTACGGCACCTGGACGGGCGGCGAGACGGACGGCCCCAACTCCACCGTGCGCACCGCCGACCAACTGCTCGCCGACCGCGCCAAGTGGTACCGCTGGCTCGGCGCGGACGACCCCGCCGGCGGCACCGTCGGCACCTACGAGGGCAGCGACTACTACCCGCACGGCCTCTACCGGCCGACCGCCACCTCGATCATGCGCACGCTCTCCAGCACCGAGTTCAACCTGCCCGGCCGCGAGGCGATGATCGCCGGCTTCTACCGCAAGGCCAACGGGCTGAGCAGCGACCTGCCCACCGGCAGCACCGTCCGCCGGAGCACCCGGATCACCGTCGCCCCGGCCGCGCTCTCCGGCCTTGCCGCGCCCGAGCTGCGCTGGTACCTCGACGGCGGTGAAGTCCGCTCCGTCCGCGGCCGCACCTCGGTCGTGCCGGCTGCGCTCGGCGTCCGCCCGGACGGCAGGACGCACCGGCTCACCGCGGTCTCGGTGGACCGCACCGCCGCCGTCCGCGACCCGCAGATCCGGGACCTCGCCACCGACACCCTCACCTGGCGGGTCACCGGCACCCCCTGACCCGGAGGCCGGATCCCGCGGGCCCCGGGCGGCGGGATCCGGCCGACCTCGGCCGACCTCGGCCGACATGCGTGGCGGATCCACCCGGGGGCGCCCGGCGGCCGTACACTCCCCGCGACGACGCCCCGCGCCGCCGCCCCGCCCAGTGCCGTACCGCACCGCCGAACTGCCGTGCCGCAGCACCGCCGTACCCGCAGCACAGCAGCACCGCCGAACTGCAAGACGCCGCCAACGACCGCCGCCGAGGGAGCCGCGATGCGTGTCGCACTGTTCGCCACCTGCGTCAACGACGCCGTGCGCCCGCGCACCGCCCGGGCCGTGGTGGAGCTGCTGGAGCGGCTCGGGGTGACGGTCGACTTCCCGGCCGCGCAGACCTGTTGCGGGCAGCCGCAGTACAACACCGGCTACCGGCGCGAGGCCGAGCCGCTGGTGCGCCGCACCGCCGCCGCCTTCGCCGGCTACGACCACGTGGTCACCCCGTCCGGGTCGTGCGCGGCGATGGTCCGGGAGGCCTACCCGCGGATCGGCGCCCGGGCCCAGGCCGAGGGCCGCGGCACCGAACTCGCCGACGCCGCCGCCTCGCTGGCCCCCCGGATGCTGGAACTCACCGAGTTCCTGGTGGACGTGCTCGGCGTGGTGGACGTGGGCGCGTACTTCCCGCACACCGTCACCTACCACCCGTCCTGCCACGGGCTGCGGATGCTCGGCCTCGGCGACCGCCCGCGCCGGCTGCTGGCCGCGGTGAAGGGGCTGGACCTGGTCGAACTGCCCGGCGCGGAGGAGTGCTGCGGCTTCGGCGGCACCTTCGCGGTGAAGAACCCGGACGTGTCCGCCGCGATGGGCGCCGACAAGGTCCGCAACGCCCTCGGCACCGGCGCCGAGGTGCTGTGCGGCGCCGACAACTCCTGCCTGCTGCACCTCGACGGCACCCTCCGTCGCCGAGGCGCCCCGATGCAGGCCGTGCACCTCGCCGAGATCCTCGCCGCCACCGAGGCCGCCCCGTACCGACCGCCCGCACCCCGCCGGGCCCACACCGCACCCACGGCCGTCGCCTCCGCCACTGCCGCCACCGCCGGTGCGGGAGGGCGCGCCGAATGAGCTCCGCGTACCTGGGCATGCCCGCCTTCCCCGAAGCCGCGAAGGACTCCACCAAGGACGCCACCCTGCGGGCCAACCTCGGCCACGCCACCCGCACCATCCGCGAGAAGCGCGCCCGGGCGGTCGCCGAACTCGACGACTGGGCCGAACTGCGGGCCGCCGGCAAGGAGATCAAGGAGCGCACGCTGCGCCGGCTCGACCACTACCTGCTGCAGGCCGAGGCGGCCGTGACCGCCGCCGGGGGAGTGGTGCACTGGGCCGCGGACGCCGCCGAGGCGAACCGGATCGTCGCCGACCTGGTCAGGGCCACCGGCGAGAGCGAGGTGGTCAAGGTCAAGTCGATGGCGACGCAGGAGATCGGGCTGAACGAGGCGCTGGCCGCCGAGGGCATCACCGCCTACGAGACCGACCTCGCCGAGCTCATCGTGCAGCTCGGCGACGACCTGCCCTCGCACATCCTCGTCCCCGCGATCCACCGCAACCGCGGCGAGATCCGCGACATCTTCGCCGAGGCGATGGGCCGTTGGGGCCGCCCCGCGCCCGAGGGCCTCACCGACGCGCCGGGCGAACTCGCCGAGGCGGCACGGCTGCACCTGCGGGAGAAGTTCCTGCGGGCCGAGGTGGCCGTCTCCGGCGCCAACTTCCTGGTCGCCGAGACCGGCACCCTGGTCGTCGTCGAGTCCGAGGGCAACGGCCGGATGTGCCTCACCCTGCCGGAGACGCTGATCTCCGTCGTCGGCATCGAGAAGGTCATCCCCAGCTGGCAGGACCTGGAGGTCTTCCTCCAACTGCTGCCCCGCTCCTCCACCGCCGAGCGGATGAACCCCTACACCTCCACCTGGACCGGTACCACGGACGGCGACGGCCCCAAGGCCTTCCACCTCGTCCTGCTCGACAACGGCCGCACCGCCACCCTCGCCGACCGGGTCGGCCGCCAGGCGCTGCGCTGCATCCGCTGCTCCGCGTGCCTCAACGTCTGTCCGGTGTACGAGCGGGCCGGCGGCCACGCCTACGGCTCCCCGTACCCCGGCCCGATCGGTGCCATCCTCACCCCGCAGCTGCGCGGGCTCGGCACCGAACTCGACGCCTCGCTGCCGTTCGCCTCCACGCTGTGCGGGGCCTGCTACGAGGTCTGCCCGGTCGCCATCGACATCCCCGAGGTCCTCGTCCACCTGCGCGAACAGGCCGTCGAGCAGGGCCCCGGCCACCGCGTCGAGAAGGCCGCGATGAAGGCCGCCACCTGGCTGCTCGACCATCCGGCCGCGCTGGCCGCCGCCGAACGCGCCGCCTCCGCCACCCGCGCCCTGCACCCCCGCAAGCTCCCGCTGCCCGGCCCCGCCAAGGCCTGGACCGATACCCGCGACCTCCCCGACCTGCCCGCCGAATCCTTCCGCGCCTGGTGGGCCGAGCACCGCGACCGCAAGGACGGCCCTGCATGAGCACCTCCCGCGACACCGTCCTCGCCCGCATCCGAAGCGCCCTCACCGACGTCCCCGCCGGTGAGGAGGCCACCCGCCCGCCCGTCCACCGCGACTACCGCTTCGCGCACGTCCTCGACGACCCCGAGGCCGTCCTCGACCTGCTCGCCGAGAACCTGGCCGACTACCGCGCCCGGGTGCACCGCTGCACCGAGGAGACGCTGCCCGGCCTGCTCGCCCGGCTGCTCGCCGACCACGGATCCCGGTCCGTCGCCGTCCCCCCGGGCCTGCCCGCCGCCTGGCTCGCCGCGGCGGAGGCCGAACGGCGCCCCGACGACGGCACCCTGACGGCCCACCGGCTCGACACCACCGACAGCGTCGTCACGGGCTGCGCCCTCGCCGTCGCCGAGACGGGCACGATCATCCTCGACGGCGGCCCCGGCCAGGGCCGCCGGGTGCTCACCCTCGTCCCCGACCACCACGTCTGCGTGGTCCGCGCCGACCAGGTGGTCGCCTCCGTCCCGCAGGCCCTGCCCCGCCTGGACCCGGCCCGCCCGCACACCTGGATCTCCGGCCCGTCCGCCACCAGCGACATCGAACTGACCCGGGTCGAGGGCGTGCACGGCCCCCGCACCCTGGACGTCGTCCTGGTCGAGGACCACGACCCCCGGAACTGACCCACGGCCCTGCCCGGCAGGGACGGCCCCTGCCGGGCTTGACCCCGCCGACCCCGTCCCCGCCGACCCCGCCCCCACCGGGCCCGACCCCGCCGGTGCCGGGATGTCCGGTGCTCAGCCGCGGGCCCGCAGGTACGCCTCCAGCGCGGCCGCACCGGCCAGCATCGCCCGTCCGCGGGCGGCCAGCCGGGCGTGCCAGTCCTGCAGCGTCGCCTCCAGCGGCTCCAGCCCGCCGGCCGCCCGCACCTGGGCGATCAGCGGGGCGATCCGCTCCAGCAGGTGGCCGCCGCGCCGGAGCTGGTGGACGAGGCGGACGTCCCGCACGTCCGCCTCGTCGTACACCCGGTACCCGGTCAGCGGGTCGCGGCGCGGACGCACCAGCCCGGCCCGCTCCCAGGCGCGCAGCGTCGCGGGCCGGAGGCCGAGCTCCTCCGCGAGCGGCCCGATGAACCTGCCGCGCGCGCGGGCATCCCCGCCCGGTCCGTCCGACGGCCCGGCACGCCCCTCCGCGGCCGCCGGAGCCAGGCCGCGGAGCGCGTCCTCCACCGCGCGGAGGGTCTGCCGGTCGCCGAGGAGCTGGGCGTGGCTCTCGTCGATCAGCCGGAAGGCCTCCTCGTCCGCGCCCGCGTTCACGGCCTGCATGACCGCCGTCGCCGTCCGGTGGCCGTGCCCGGGCAGCAGGGCGAGGAAGGCGCGCAGCGCCGCCGCGTGCAGCGGGGTGTAGCTGCGGTAGCCGTGCTCGCTGCGCTCGGCGGCCGGCAGGATCCCGGCCTCCTCGTAGTTCCGGACCGCCTGCGTGGACAGCCCGTGCCCGCGCGCCAGGTCGACCGGTCGGAGCCGCTCACCGCTTTGAAGGTTTCGTGCCATGACCCTGGTGGTGTCGGGGAAAAGTTTCAACCGAAGCTTCAACGATACCGTTGAATGCATGGCGACTGACATCAAGGAATCCGTCCGCCCGGTCGACGCTGCCGCGCTGCTGGCGCTGCTGCCGTCCCGGCCGCGGATGCTCGCCCTGGGCGAGCCGACGCACGGCGAGGACGACCTGCTCGACCTGCGCAACCGGCTCTTCCGGCAGCTCGTGGAACAGGAGGGCTACCGGACGATCGCGATCGAGAGCGACTGCCTCGCCGGCCTGCGCGTCGACGCGTACGTCACCACCGGCGCCGGCACCCTCGACGAGGCCGTGGCGCACGGCTTCAGCCACGGGTTCGGGGCCTCCGCGGCCAACCGAGAGCTCGTCCGCTGGATGCGCGCCCACAACGAGGGCCGGCCCGCCGCCGAGCAGGTGCGCTTCGCCGGCTTCGACGGCCCGCTGGAGATCACCGGCGCCGAGAGCCCCCGCGCGGCCCTCACCGCGCTCCACCGCCACCTCGCGGACCACGCGGACCCGGACCTGCTCCCGTGCACCGCGGCGACGCTCGACCGGCTGCTCGGCGCCGACGACCGGTGGACGGAGCCCGCCGCGATGACGGACCCGACCCGCTCGGCGGGTCAGTCCGCCGAGGCGGCGCAGCTACGGCTGATCGCCGACGACCTGGTGGCACTGCTCGACACCCTCACCCCGCAGCTGACCGCCGCCGACCCGAGCGCGCAGCCGGACCCGGGCGACGAGCGGGACCCGAGCGAGGAGTGGGACCGCGCCCGCCTGTACGCGCGCACCGCCGTCGGCCTGCTGCGCTACCACCACTGGACGGCCGACACCTCGCCCGGCCGGATGGCCCGCCTGATCGGCCTGCGCGGCGCGATGATGGCCGACAACCTGCTCGCCCTCGCCGAACGCGGCCCGGTGCTGGTCTTCGCCCACAACAGCCATCTGCAGCGGGAGAGGAGCAGCATGCGGATGGGCGGCGTACGGCTGGAGTGGTGGAGCGCCGGAGCGCTGGTCGCCGCCCGCCCCGGCGCCGACTACGCCTTCGTCCACACCGCCCTCGGCACGATCCGGCACCGCGGCGTGGACACCCCACCGCCGGACACCGTCGAAGGACTCCTGCACGCACTCCCGGACGACCACGTCCTCGTCGATGCCCGCAGGCTGGCCGCCGCCCTCACCGGGACGCCGCCCGCACCCCGGGAATCCCCCTGGTTCGGCTACGCCCCGCTCGACCCGGCCCACCTGGCCGCCGTGGACGGGCTGCTGTACGTCAGGGACGTCGGCCCGCAGGGCTGAGACCGCCGGAGCGGACGGCGGCGGGCCGGACGTCGGCGGACCGCGTGGCGGCGGGCCGGGCGGCGGCTGACCGGGCCCGTGGCGGACCGGACGGTGCCGCGGCGGGCCCGGTGCCAGACTGGGGAGGCGGGGGGCTGCCCGAGACGGGAGTGGCCATGGACACGGTGACCGGCACAGGCACGACCGACCGCGCGGCGCCGCGACCCGACCCGGAGACCGACGGCCTCGCCGCCGCCCTCCGCGGCGACCTGGTGACGCCGGCGGACCCCGGCTACGACCTGGCCCGGCAGATCTGGAACGGCTCCGTCGACCGCAGACCCGCGGCGATCGCCTACTGCGCCGGGGTCGCCGACGTCATCGCCGCCGTCCGCCACGCCGCCGCCACCGGGGTGCCGTTCGCCGTCCGCAGCGGCGGCCACAGCTTCCCCGGCCAGTCGCTCTGCGACGGCGGGCTGGTCGCCGACCTGTCCCGGCTCAAGGGCATCCGGATCGACCCGCAGGCCCGCACCGCCCGCGTCCAGGCCGGCGTGCTGCTCGGCGAACTCGACCACGAGACCCAGCAGTTCGGCCAGGCCGTGCCCGCCGGGATCGTCACCCACACCGGGCTCGCCGGCCTCACCCTCGGCGGCGGCATCGGTTGGCTGATGCGCCGCCACGGCCTGACGATCGACCAACTGCTCTCGGTCGACCTGGTCACCGCCGAAGGCGGCTACGTCCGGGCGAGCGAGAACGAGAACCCCGACCTGTTCTGGGGGGTCCGCGGCGGCGGCGGGAACTTCGGCATCGTCACCTTGTTCGAGTTCCGGCTCAACCCGGTCGGCCCGGCCGTCCTCGCCGGCCCGATCATCTGGGACGCCGCGGACTCCGCCCGGCTGCTGCGTTTCTACCGCGAGTGGATCGCCGACGTGCCCGACGGGCTCACCACCGCGGTCGTGCACCGCAAGGCCCTGCCGCTGCCCGAGATCCCCTCCGAGTGGCACGGCCGGCCGATCGCCGTCGTCATCTGCTGCTGGACGGGCGACCTCGACGAGGGTGAGCGGGTGCTGCGCCCGCTGCGCCGCTTCGGCCCGCCGGTCGCCGACCTGTGCCGGGCGAAGCCCTTCACCGAGCACCAGGCGATGCTCGACCCGTCCTACCCGCGGCGCCGCTGGTACTACTTCAAGTCCTTCGACACCGCCGAACTCACCGACGAGATCATCGAGATCACCGCCGACCGGGTCCGCGGGATCCGCTCGCCGCTGACCAGCTTCCCGATCTTCCACCTCGGCGGTGCGATCTCCCGCACCGGCGAGGACGACACCGCCTTCAGCGGCCGTTCGGCCGGGCACACCTTCAACATCAACGGCAGCTGCGCGGGCCCCGAGGGCTTCGAGGAGGAACAGGAGTGGGTCCGCGGCTTCTGGTCGGCGCTGACCCGGCACCACACCGGTGTGTACGTCAACTTCCTGATGGACGAAGGTGATTCGCGGATCGAGCAGGCGTACGGCGCCGCCAAGTACCGACGGTTGCGCGCACTGAAGCGGCGATGGGACCCGGGCAACCTGTTCCGCCTCAACCAGAACATCCCGCCCGCGGAGGACTGAGGCCCGTACGCGGGCGAGCGGCCCGCCGTGCCGCGGCCGTGGAAGGCGGCGGCACGGCGGGCGGCGGGCTCAGCGCAGCGCGGGTGCGTGCACCGGGTCGACCCCGAACTCGTTGTGCCGGCCCGCCCAGTCCTGCAGCGCCGTGCGGCAGGCGTGGTCGAGGTGGCGCAGCGCGCTCAGGTCGAGTTCGATCGCGCGGTCGCGGGGCAGCGCCTCCAGGGTGTCCAGGATGCGCGGCAGCCGCAGGAAGGTGGCGTTGCCGAGGATCGCGACCCGGATCGGGCCGTCGGCGGTGTCCGTGACCTCCAGGTGCACCGAGGAGGTCTCCCACGCCGTCTTCAGCACCGCGAGGACGAGGCCGAGCAGCACGCCCTCGAACATGTTGGTGGCGACGATCGCGACGGCCGTGGCCACCAGCACCACGGCCTCGCCGCGGTGCGAGCGCCACAGCGGCCGGATCGCGGAGACGGGCAGCAGCTTGCACCCTGCGTGCACCAGGACGCCGGCCAGTGCGGAGAGCGGGATCACCCCGAGTGCGGTGGGCAGCAGTGCGGCGAACAGCAGCAGCCAGGCGCCGTGCATGACGCGGGAGGCCTTCGTCCGGGCGCCGGCCTGGACGTTGGCGGCGCTGCGGACGATGACGGCGGTCATCGGCAGGGCGCCGAGCAGACCGCACAGGGTGTTGCCGGCGCCCTGGGCGATCAGCTCCTTGTCGTAGTCGGTGCGCGGGCCGTCGTGCAGCCGGTCCACCGCGGCGGCGCTGAACAGGCTCTCCGCCGAGGCGATCAGGGTGAACGCCAGGACGGTGGCGATCGCCCCGGCGTCGGCGAGCACCGCGAGGCCGGAGGCGGACGGCGGCTCGATCACCCCGAGCAGGCCCTTCACCTCCACCTTGGCCACCGGCAGGCCGAGCACCGCGACGACCGCGGTGGCCAGGCCGACCGCGGCGAGCTGCGCCGGCAGCGCCCGGGCCTTGGCGGGCAGCTTCTTCCACAGCACCAGCACCGCCACGGTGCCGGCGCCGACGGCGAGCGAGGCGAGGCCGGTGGAGGAGCGGGCGGTGTCGGCGACCAGGCCCGGCAGTCCGGCGATGTTCGCCGGACCGCTGCCCCGGGCCTTGGCGCCGGCCAGTGCGTAGAGCTGTCCGGCGATCAGCACCAGGCCGATGCCGGCCAGCATGCCGTGCACCACGGACACCGAGATGGCGCGGAACAGGCGGCCCAGTCTCAGCACGCCCATCAGCAGCTGCAGCAGGCCGGCGGCCAGCACGATGACGCCGAGCGCGGCCACGCCGAACTCGGCGACCGCCTCGTACACGAGCACGGTCAGGCCGGCGGCCGGCCCGGACACCTGGAGGCTGCTGCCCGGCAGCAGACCGGTCAGCAGGCCGCCGACGATGCCGGTGACCAGGCCGAGTTCGGCGGGCACGCCGGAGGCGACGGCGACGCCGACGCAGAGCGGCAGGGCCACCAGGAAGACGACGAGGGAGGCGGCGAAGTCCGCCCGGAGGGCGGGCGGGTCGAATGCGGTTGTACGCAACATGAGGTCCTCTGTGGGTCGGTCGTGGAACGGCCGGCTCAAGGGCCGCTCAGAGTGGGAGGAAGGCGTCGGCGTCCGGCCGGTGGGCCAGGACGAGGCCGGTGTGCACCTCGTAGAACCAGGCGTGCAGCCGCAGTTCGCGGGCGGCCGTGCGCCGGGCGACGCCCGGGTAGGCGTGCAGCCGGTCGAGCTGCGCGAGGACGTGCCGCTGCACCGGTCCGGCCACCGTGGGGTCGAAGACCTCGGTGGGCCCGGCGAGTGCGGTGCGGTCGGTGGTCGCCAGCCAGCCGCGGACGGCCGGCACGGCACTGAGGTCCTCGCCGCGGACGACCGCGCCGACCGCGCCGCAGTGCGAGTGGCCGCAGACGACGATGTCGCGGACGGCGAGCACCTCCACGGCGTACTCGACGGTCGCGGCCTCCCCGGAGGGGCGGTCGGTGCGGTACGGCGGGACGATGTTGCCCGCGGTGCGCAGCTCGAACAGGTCGCCGGGGTCGGCGCCGGTGATCAGCGACGGGACGACCCGTGAGTCGGAGCAGGTGATGAACAGGGCCTGCGGGGACTGCCCGGCCGCCAGGCCGAGGAACTGCCGGCCGTCCTGGGCGGCACGGTCGCGGAACGAACGGGCACGGTCGATCAAGGGGTCCATCGGGGCATACCTCCATGGCCCCGGCGCGCCTCGGCGCGGGGGCGTGGTGTCGACGAGGTCTTCACACCGCAACGGCGACGGTCGCCGTGGGCGTGCGGCGGCGCGGCCGGGCGCGGATCGGCGAGGATCAGCGCGGTACGGCAGCGGGCCGGGCGGCGGGGCCCGGAGGACGGGCCGCGGGCCCGCTCAGCAGCGGAAGACCTGGTACACGGAGGCGGTGGACCCACCGGTGGGTCTGGACGGGTAGGGGAGGGGAACCCCCGGCGCCCTCGGACGGGCGTCGTGGCCGGACGCCGCAGTGGACGCCACGGGCTGGCCGACCGGCCGCAGGGCGGCGCCGCCGCCCGGTGCGGGCCGGCCGACGGCGTGCGGGCCGTGCCGCAACGGCACGCCCGCGGGCAGCTCCTTCTCCGTCTCCTTGTGCTCGGCGACGGTGGCGGAGGCCGCGACCGGGACGGACTGGCGGGGCTTCAGCGTCCCCGCGGCACCCCCGCCCAGCAGCAGGGCGAGACCGAGCAGGGCCGCCAACAGGCCCGTGACCGAGCTGCGCGTACGCATCGGTGCTCCCCCTTCCGTCGCCGTTCAGCTGGGCATGTTCACGGTGATAAACGCATCTGATGACAGATCAGTTTCCTCGAGATGTGGAGATCGTGACAGGAAGGCGGCCGGTATCGGTACGTGTCCGAGCGATCCGCCCGGGAGCCACGGTGACGGAGAGTGAGGGGGAGCAGGAAGGGCGCACGGGGGTGACGTCACTCGTGCGTGTGATCGTCCGGGGATTACCCGTCCGCCGGAGCAGAGCCGTCCCACCCCCCCGGCCACCCCCTCCGCAAGCCCTAGTGCCGCGTCAGGCAACCTTCGCCCCGTCGCGACGCCCGGCACGCACTCTCGCCGCACCGGACGGAAGTCCGAGTACGTTCAGTACGAGGACTTCCGGCCGGCACGCCGACAGCACGCACCGGACGCCGCTCCTTGAGGGGCGAAGGTTGCCTGACGCGGCACTAGTTGTCCGCCCGGGTCCAGAACCGGCGGGGCGCGAATCCCTCGCGCCGGAGCCGGTGTTCGGTGGAGACGATCCGGTCGGCCTCGATCACCACGATCGGCCCGGTCGGTGGCTCGTCGAGGGAGCGGGAGCGCTCGACGTGGTCGGACTGCCGGCGGAAGGCCGGCCAGTAGCGGTCGAAGCCGGGATCGCCCTCGGACAGCACCCGGCCCGGCCGAAGAGCCGTGCGCCCCGGCTCCCCGTCCTGCCGGGCCCGAGCGGCGGCGGCCACCGGAAGCGTCCTCAGGACGGCTGCCGCGCAGGCCCGGTGCTCAGCTCCAGGGCGGTCGGCCGGTGCCCTCGGCCCACAGGGCGAGTGCGCGGCGGTCGACCATGCGGATGCCGACCTGGGCGCAGAACGCCGCCGCGGGCTTGGTGAAGGTGCTGGTCGTCACCACGGCGGCCACGTCGCAGCGGTGGACGTCGCGGTAGGTGCCGTTGACCTTCTGCACGTCCTGGGAGCCCACGAACGTCCGGGGCCCGTACCGCTTGGCCTGGATCAGGATCCGCTGGCCGCCCGGTGTGGTCGCCAGGACGTCCGCGGCCAGGTCGCCGGTCCCGCCGACCACCGTCACCCCGGTGCAGCCGTCCCGCCGGCACAGGTCCGCGAGCGCCTGCTCGAACCCCTTCGGGCTCATCCCGAGGAACGCGCCGATGTGCCGCAGCTGCGCCGCGCGGGCCTCGAACGCGCGGCGGTCGGCGGCGGCCCGGCGGCGCAGGACGACCACGGCCGTGACCAGGCCGACGGCCAGCAGGCCGAGCACCAGGAACAGGTGGTGGGCCAGCCAGGTCACGAAGGCCGCCACCAGTGCGAGTGCGGCCAGCGCGCTGCCGAAGAGCACCACGGCGTTGTCGCGGGCCTGCCGGGCCCGGCGCGCGGCGCTCCGGCGTCGTCGTACCGGTCTGCGGGCCACGGCGTCCTCCCCCCTCGGACAATCTCGGACCACCTCGGGCAACGGCGTGCCCGTGATCGTAGGAGCGGCCGCCGACCGTTCGCCGGGGAACGGGCGAACCCCTGCTCCGTGCGGCGCGAGTTGACCGGATCGCGTTGGTCGGTGGCCGAACCACCTGCCCCGACCGGCCCGGTTTCCGGGTCTCCGCCCCCGCCGGCACGGGCTCCGGCATGCTCACCCGGAGTTGTCGGTGCACGACCAGGGGTGGGGCATGCAGTACAGCGTCAGCGCGAGCGTCTTCCTCGCGATCGTCATCCTCGTCCGGCTCCGCCGGCAGACGCAGGCCCGCTCGCGCGTCGACGAGACGGTCACCGTGCTCAGCGCGGCCACCCTGGGCATCCTGATCGCCGCCACCCCGCTCGGCCAGGCCGTCCTCCACCTCGTCGGCGAGGCCACCGCCGCCGCCCGATGACGCCCTCCGCGCACCGCCGGGCGGCGCGACGCGTCCGACCGGGTCGGTTGTCGAATGCGGGCCGGTGGCCGGGGTAGGTCTGAAGGCGTACGCGCTGCGGCCGCCGACGGAGGCGGCGCACACGCCCCGCCCCGCCGGTCCGGACGGCGGGCGGTGACCAGGAGGTAGAGACGATGGTGCACGCTCGTGCCGGTGAGCCCGCAGGCCCCGAGGACCTGGTGGACGTGGCCCGGCTGGTGACCGCGTACTGGACGCTGCACCCCGACCCGGCGCAGCCCGGCCAGCGGGTGGCGTTCGGCACCTCGGGGCACCGCGGTTCCTCGCTGGACACCGCGTTCAACGAGGACCACATCGCCGCGACCACCCAGGCGATCTGCGAGTACCGGGCGGCGCAGGGCACCACCGGTCCGCTGTTCCTCGGCATCGACACCCACGCGCTCTCCGAGCCGGCCCGGGCCACCGCCCTGGAGGTGCTCGCCGCGAACGGCGTCACCGTGCTGCTCGACAGCGAGGACGGCTACACCCCGACCCCCGCGGTGTCGCACGCGATCCTCGCCCACAACCGGGCCCACCCGGCCGGCCCGCTCGCCGACGGCATCGTGGTCACCCCCTCGCACAACCCGCCGCGCGACGGCGGCTTCAAGTACAACCCGCCGAGCGGCGGCCCGGCCGGCTCCGCCGCCACCGGCTGGATCCAGGACCGCGCCAACGCCCTGATCGAGGCGGGCCTCGCGGGCGTGCGCCGGATCCCGTACGCGCGGGCGCTGGCCGCCGACACCACCGGCCGCCACGACTACGTCGGCGCCTACACCGAGGACCTCCCGCAGGTGCTGGACCTGGACGCGGTGCGGGCCGCCGGCGTGCGGATCGGCGCCGACCCGCTCGGCGGCGCCTCGGTCGCCTACTGGGGCCGGATCGCCGAGACCCACCGCCTCGACCTCACCGTGGTCAACCCGCTCACCGACCCGACCTGGCGGTTCATGACGCTGGACTGGGACGGAAAGATCCGGATGGACTGCTCCTCGCCGTCCGCGATGGCCTCGCTGATCGGCCGCAAGGACGAGTACGCCGTCGCCACCGGCAACGACGCGGACGCCGACCGGCACGGCATCGTCACCCCCGACGGCGGCCTGATGAACCCCAACCACTACCTCGCCGTCGCGATCGACTACCTCTACCGGCACCGCGGCGGCTGGGCGGAGACCGCGGCCGTCGGCAAGACCCTGGTGTCCTCCTCGATGATCGATCGGGTGGCCGCCGAGCTGAAGCGCGAGCTGGTCGAGGTGCCGGTCGGCTTCAAGTGGTTCGTCGACGGGCTGCTCGACGGCAGCGTCGCCTTCGGTGGCGAGGAGTCCGCCGGCGCCTCCTTCCTGCGCCGCGACGGCTCGGTGTGGACGACCGACAAGGACGGCATCCTGCTCGCCCTGCTCGCCTCCGAGATCACCGCCGTCACCGGCCGCAGCCCCTCCGAGCTGTACGGCGACCTCACCGCCCGGTTCGGCGACCCCGCCTACGCCCGGGTCGACGCGCCCGCGACCCGCGAGCAGAAGGCCGTCCTGGCGAAGCTCTCGCCCGCCCAGGTCCGCGCCGACCGGCTGGCCGGTGAGCCGGTGACCGCGGTGCTGACCGAGGCGCCCGGCAACGGCGCGGCCATCGGCGGCCTCAAGGTCTGCACCGAGAACGCCTGGTTCGCCGCCCGCCCCTCCGGCACCGAGGACGTCTACAAGATCTACGCCGAGAGCTTCCACGGCCCCGAGCACCTCGCCCAGGTCCAGGCCGAGGCCCGCGCGGTCGTCGCCGAGGCCCTCGGCGGCACGGACTGACCGCACGGGCCGGTCCTGCACCGCCGGTGCCCCGACGATCTAGGATCGGTCCATGTCGCTGCCGCACGCCATCCTCACCGCCCTGCTGGAGAAGCCGTCCTCGGGGCTGGAGTTGACGCGCCGCTTCGACAAGTCGATCCGCTACTTCTGGTCCGCCACGCACCAGCAGATCTACCGCGAGCTCGGGCGGCTGGAGAAGGACGGCCTGATCCGCGCCGTCCCCCAGCCGCCCAGCCGCGGCCAGCGCAAGGAGTACGAGGTGCTCCCGGAGGGCCGGGCCGCCCTCACCGACTGGATCGGGCAGCCCCAGGACCCGCGGCCCAACCGCGACCCGCTGCTGCTGCGCCTGCGTGCAGCCGCCGCGGTCGGCACCGGTGCCTCGCTGAAGGACGAGCTGCGCCGCCACCTGGAGCTGCACCAGCAGCAGTTGGCCGAGTACCGGGAGATCGAGCAGCGGGACTTCCCGGCCGAGCGCGCGGACGCCGAGAACCGCCTGCAGCACCTGGTGCTGCAGGCCGGGGTCGGCCTGGAGACCCACTGGGTGGAGTGGCTGGAGGCCGCGCTCGCCGAGTTCGGGTGATCCGGCCGTCAGTGCCCGGTGCGCCGCCACTGGCGGAACCGCCACACCAGGCAGGAGCCGATCGACACCCCGACCACCCCGGCGGCGACCGCCAGCCACCGTTGGTTCGCGATGTGGGCGCCGGTGAAGACCATCAGCACCGAGACGGCGAACGGCACCACCAGCACCGCGATCGTCCGCAGGGCGACCAGCATCGCGAGCGGCCGCACCCTGCCCCGGCCGCGGGTCTTCGTCGCCTCGTCCCGCTCGTCCTCGACCAGCCCGAACAGGATCGACGCCCGGGTCGCCAGCCGCAGCGTCGCCGAGCGGTACGCCACGCCCAGCACCGGCACCCAGACGAACGGCAGCATCAGGCCGACGGCGACCAGCAGCGCCACCGCCGCCCAGCGAAGGTACCGCAGCCGCCCGGCCGCCGCCGCGCTGCTCCCGCCCGGCGAGATCACCCCGAGCACGTACGCCATCCGCTCGACCACGTGCAGCCACTCGCGCAGCGACAGCTTGGGCGCCGGCTCGCCCTCCGCCGGGCCTTCGGGCACGTGCGCCGCCGGTTCGGGCTCCGGCAGCTCGGCGATCGCCCGCCGGGCCTCGTCACGGGTGGGGTAGGCGCCCTGCAGCACCAGCATGTCGACGGCCCGCTCGGGATCGGTGGCCGACCGCCCCGACAGCTCGGCGAGCTCCAGCACCATCCGGCCCTGGGCGAGCAGCGCGGCGCAGAACATCACCGGGATCAGGCCGATGAAGGGCCCGCCGACGAAGGCGCCCTCGGCGATCGCGGTGTGCACGCCCCGCTCGACCACGGTGTCCTTGAGCCGATCCGGCGGCACCTTCGCGCGCATCTTCGCCAGCCGCTCGACCGACTCCCGGCCGAGCCGCTCGACACCGAACAGGGCGGCCCGCTCGGCCATGTGCGTGGGGTCGTGCCGGATCCGTCCGAGCAGGTCGATCGGCGGCCACGGGGCGCGCCCGCGCTCGGCTGCACGGGGCTCGGCACCACCCATCCGAGCTGCCTCCGTCCCGTGCCGCGGCAGGCCTTTCGAGGCTTGCGCGAATCGTCGGACAAGCCCTGGGGCCCTCGCCCCCAGTGTGGCCCGCCGCGGCGACGGAGGCGCGCCGTGGCCCGGAGCCGCGGCCGGGGACGGGTCAGCGACGGCTCACAGGTGCCGCTCGATGTCCGGGATCACGTCCTGGAAGGTCCGGCCCTGGGTGGGCGCGCCGATCGCGGTCATCTGCCAGCCGCCGTTCGAGCGGTGCACCTTCGCCATGATCTGCGCGGTGTGGCTGCCGCCGCCGGTCAGCGTGTAGCGGGCCAGCTCGCGGCCGGTGGCGTCGTCGACCAGCCGGCAGAACGCGTTCTGCACGTCCTGGAAGGTCTGGCCGGTGAACGAGTTGACCGTGAAGACGATCTGGTCGACCTTCTCCGGCACCCGGGTGAGGTCCACCGTGATGACCTCGTCGTCCGCGCCCTGCCCCGCGCCGCCGGTCAGGTTGTCGCCGCCGTGCCGCACCGAGCCGTCGGAGCTGGTCAGGTGCTGGAAGTAGACGACGTCCACCGGCGTGCGGCCCGCGAACAGCACCGCCGAGGCGTCCAGGTCGATGTCACGGGCCATCAGCTTGGCGAAGAACCCCTTGCGGGGAGCGGCCTGCCAACCGAGGCCCATCCGTACGACCTCCAGCGCACCGCCGTCCGGCTTGCCGAGGTCGACCTTCTGGCCCTTGCCCAGGTTCACGCTCATCCGGTCCGCCACCCTTTCGCAGCATCGACGCCGTGCCGCCGGCCGGCCCGTGCGGCGCCCGCCGACGGGGAGGATCTTCCCACCGGAGGACCGGTCGACTCCCGCCGGGCCCGCTCAGATGCCGCCGGCGGGCAGGAGCAGCAGCTGCTCCGGGTCGAAGGGCATCCAGCGCTCCGCGCCGCCGCGGCGCAGCACCCGCACCCGGCACCACGGGCTGCCGTCCGCCGGACGCCACCAGGCGTTGATCCGGCCGACCGCCCAGCTGCCGTCCTCGAACCGGACCTCGACCGGCTGGTACGCCTGCTCGACCTGCGCCTGCGGCGGCTCCCACACCTTCGCCCGCCCGTCGTCCACCGTCGACCGCCTCCCGTGTCGTTCGCACCCGGCCGTTGGACTCTACAGCCCTGTAGAGCCCCGGTGCGGGCGAACGCGCCGGGTGGCGGGTCGGAAACCGGCCGTCATCGTCACAGCCCCGGGCCCTTGCGCCGGACCGGCGGGCCGGCTCAGAGCTCGACCACCGTCACCGTGCTCGCGAAGCCGTTCGCCACGTAGAGCTTGGCGCCGTCCGGGCTCACCGCGACCCCGCGCGGCCCGTCCGGCACCGCGACGGTGCCCGCCACCGCCCGCTCGTCGGTGTCCACCACCGACACCAGGTCGAACGGGAAGTGCGCCACGTACAACCGCCCGCCGTCCGGCCCCACCGCCAGGTCGTACGGGCCGCGGGCCACCGGGATCCGGGCCACCACGACGGCCGCCGCACCGCCCTCCAGCGACCCGAGCGCCGATACGTCCAGCACGCTCACCGTGCCCGCGAAGCGGTTCGCCGCGTACAGCAGCCCGCCGTCCGGGCTCAGCGCCAGCCCCACCGCGAAGTCCACCCCGGTGATCCGGCCCAGCGGTGCACCCAGGCCGTCCGTCACCAGGACGGCGTTCTCGCGCGGCGCAGACACCAGCAGCCGCGCCCCGCTCGGCGCCACCACCAGCCCGAACGGACGCTCCTCGAACACCGTCTCGGCCGTCACCGCGCCGCTCTCCGCCGCCACCACCGACACCGCGGAACGGGCCGGGTCCGCGGTGTACAGCCGCTCCCCGTCCGGGCTCACCGCCACCCCGTACAGCGACGTCCCCACCCGGTGCACCGCCGCGACCTGCCGCCGGGTCGGCTCCAGCGCCGTGAGCGAACCCGTCCGCGCACAGGTCACCCAGACCCGGCTGCCGTCCCGGCTCACCGTCACACCGTGCGGCCCCTCGCCGACCGGGACCGTCTCGAAGCCCCGGCCGTCGGCCGGAGCGGCCGGGACGGGACGGGGAACTGCCATGATCTGCTCCGTTGACGAGCCGCGGACACCGGCACCCCCAGGGTCGCCCGCCCCACCGGCCCGGGCAAACCAGCCCCGCCGCCGTCACGGCCCGCGCTGCGCGTCGTGCGCCAGCAGCGCCACGTACAGCGAGGTCAGCTGCTCCAGGTCGTCCAGGTCGATCCCCAGCAGCGCCTCGATGCTCTGCAGCCGCCGGTACATCGCCGGGCGGCTGACGTGCTGCTCCTGCGCCGCCAGCGACTTGTTCCGGCCCGTCCGCAGGTAGGTGCGCAGCACGTCCAGCAGCTCCCGGTGCCCCAGCAGCGGGCCCAGCTCGCGCCCGATGAACGCCTGCAGCTCCGGCTCGTCCCGCAGCAGCCGGACCAGCCCGCGCAGCCGCACGTCCCGCAGCCGCGCCACCGGGCCGGACGGCGGACCGGCCAGCGCCGCGTCCGCCACGTGCACCGCCTCCAGGAAGGAACGCCGCACCTCGTCCAGCACCCGGCAGCCGAAACCCGCACCCAGCACCGACCCCGCGGCGCCCTCCTGCAGCCGCGCCGCCAGCCGGTCCACCTCCGCGTCCGCGTCGCGCTCCGGCGGCACGCTCAGCAGCACCGCGATCGCCCCGTCCGGCCCGACCCGGGCCACCAGCCCCGCCATCGCCTCCTCGGCGAGCGTGCGGCGCACCGCCTCGCACACCACCCGCGACCCGGACGGCGGCCGCAGCACCACCGGCACGAAGGTCCGCCGCTCGGTCGGCAGCCCCGCCGCCCGGAACCGCGGAAGCAACTGCTCGGGCCGGGCCGTGCCCGAGGCCAGGTCCGCGAGCAGCGCCTCCGCCGCCTGGTCCTCCCAGCCGCGCTGCCGGCCGCTCACCGGGTCCGCCAGCAGCCGGTGCACCGCCAGCGCCTCCGCCGCCAGCCGGCCCACGACCCGCCCGGTCTCCTCGCCGCCCAGGTGCCCGAACAGCACCAGGTGCCCCCACTGCCGGCCGCGCGCCTCCAGCCGCGCCACCACCCAGCCGTCCGGCCCCGGCGTCACCGGACCGTTCCCCAGCAGCTCCGCGACCTGACGCGACACCCGATCCCAGTCCCGCAGCAGATCGCCCAGCGCACCCGGCTCCCCGGCCGAGGCCAGCACCCGGTGCGCCAGGTTCACCACCACCGCCGGACAGCCCGCGAACCCCGCGACCTCGTCCAGCAGCCGCTGCAGCGGCACCCCCGACAGGTTCAGCGCCGTCAGCGCACCGCCCATCCGGTCCGACAGGTCCAGCGCCGCGTACCGGCCGTGCAGCAGCCGCGCGTGCACCTCCTCCGTCAGCCGCGCGAACGGCGCCGGCCGGTGCAGCACCACCAACGGCACCCCGTACCGCTGCGCCGCCCGCCGCATCGCCTCCGGCGTCGTCGAGAACGCCCGCCCCAGCCCCAGCACCACCGCGGCCGCCCCGGCCCGCCCCATCGACTCCATGTACGCGGCCTGCGCCCGCTCGTCACCGGCCAGCAGCAGACCGGTCGTCAGCACCACCTCACCGCCGGTCAGCATCACCGCGACGTCCGCCGCCTCCGCCACGTGCAGCCAGCGCACCGCCCGGTCCAGCCCCTCCGGGCAGGCGACCACCTCCGCGTCCCACGGCGCGACCAGCTCCAGCGCCAGCACGTCCCGCACGGTCAGGCGGCCGTTCTCCACCAGCTCTCCCCTCGCCAGGACTCCAGCCGGTCGGGGGAGTCTACGCGCAGCACCCCCCGCCGGGGGCCGGGCCGACACACCCCGTCACTGTGGGACGGCGCACGTTGCCGCCCGTAGCGCCGCCGTGCCAGAGTGCGGCCATGGTCCACCCCACCGCGCCGCAACCGACCCTCGCACCCTCCGCCGTCTTCGACTGGCTGGACGAGGCCGCCGACCTCCGCGCCCGCGCCGGTCTCACCCGCACCCTGCGCAGCCGGCCCGCCGACGACCCGGTGCTGGACCTCGCGAGCAACGACTACCTGGGCCTCGTCCACCACCCCGCGGTCACGGAGGCCGCCGCCGAGGCCGCCCGCCGCTGGGGCGGCGGCGCCACCGGCTCCCGCCTGGTCACCGGCACCACCGCGCTGCACACCGAACTCGAGGACGAACTCGCCGAGTTCTGCGGCTTCGAGGCCGCCCTGGTGTTCTCCACCGGGTACGCCGCCAACCTCGCCGCCCTCACCGCGCTCACCGACCCCGACACGCTGATCGTCTCCGACGCGTACAACCACGCCTCGCTGATCGACGGCTGTCGGCTCGCCCGCAGCGACGTCCACCGCGCCCCGCACGCCGACCCGGACGCCGTCCGCGAGGTGCTCGCCACCCGCAGCCACCGCCGGGCTCTGGTCGTCACCGACTCCGTCTTCTCCGTCGACGGCAACGCCGCCCCGCTCGCCGGGCACTGCGCCGCCGCCCGCGCCCACGGTGCCGCGCTGCTCGTCGACGACGCCCACGGACTCGGCGTCCTCGGCGACGGCGGCCGCGGCGCCCTCGCCGCCGCCGGCCTCGCCGGGGCGCCCGACACCGTCGCCACCGTCACCCTCTCCAAGTCGCTGGGCTCCCAGGGCGGCGCCGTCCTCGGCCCCCGCCGCGTCATCCGGCACCTCACCGAGACCGCCCGCACCTTCATCTTCGACACCGGCCTCGCGCCCGCCGCCGTCGGCGCCGCGCTCGGCGCCCTGCGCCTGCTGCGCGCCGAACCGCACCGCGCCGACCGCGCCCGCGAGGTCGCCCACACCCTCGCCGCCCGCCTCACCGCCGCCGGCCTGCACGCCTCCACCCCGGACGCCGCGGTGGTCTCCGTCCGCGCCCCCGGCCCGGAGGCCGCCGTCCAGTGGGCCGCCGACTGCCGCACCGCCGGACTCGCCGTCGGCTGCTTCCGCCCGCCGTCCGTCCCCGACGGCATCTCCCGCCTGCGCCTCACCGCCCGCGGCGACCTGACGGACGCCCAGATCACCGAGGCCGTCCGCATCATCGCCGCCACCGGCCCCGCCTGACGGCCGTTCCGGGGCGCCGGGGCGGACCTGCCGCGCCCCCGGAACGGCCGTGCCGACACACCCCCGCGCGAGTCCGCCGCGGGCCCCCGGTTGGCCATGATGGTGCCTTGCAACCGTCGCCAGCGAGGAGTCCCCGACGTGCCCGAACCCCGCGTCCTCCTGGACGGACTCGTCCTCGGGGAGTCACCCCGCTGGCACGACGACCGGCTCTGGTTCTGCGACTGGGGGGCCCACGAGCTGATCACCGTCGACGCGACCGGCACCCGCGGGAGCGCCGGCCGCGTCGACGCCTTCCCGTTCTGCATCGACCCGCTGCCCGACGGCAGGCTGCTCGTCCTCGCCGGCAGCGACCGCCGGCTGCTGCGCCGCGAGGCCGACGGCACCCTCGTGCCGTACGCCGACCTGCGCCCGCTCTGCGACCGGCCCTGGAACGAGGTCGCCGCCGACGGCCGCGGCAACGCCTACGCCAACTGCATCGGCTTCGACCTGATGTCCGGCGAACCGCCCGCCCCCGGACTGGTCGCCCTCGTCACCCCGGACGGCACCGCCCGCACCGTCGCCGGCGACCTCGGCTTCCCCAACGGCATGGCCGTCACCCCCGACGGCACCACCCTCCTCGTCGCCGAGTCGTACGCCGCCCGGATCACCGCCTTCGACATCACCCCCGACGGCAGCCTCACCGACCGCCGCACCTGGGCCGAGATCGAGGGCTCCGCCCCGGACGGCATCAGCCTCGACGCCGAGGGCGCCCTCTGGTACGCCGACGTGCCGAACCGGCGCTGCGTCAGGGTCCGCGAGGGCGGGGACGTCCTGCAGACCGTCGAGACCGACCGCGGCTGCTTCTCCTGCGCCCTCGGCACCCCCGGCGGCACCCCCACCCTCTACATCACCGCCGCCGAATGGACCGGCGCCGCCGTAGCCACCGCCGCCCGCACCGGCCTCCTCCTCACCGTCCCCGCCCCCGCCCCGCCGGCCCCGAGGCCCTGACCGCACACGTCGACCCTCGGTGACCCGGTGCCCTTCGGATCACCGCACACCGGCGGGCCGGTCCGGATCCGCCGCCGAGGCCGGCCCCGGCACGAACCCGCAGATCTCCATCCCCGCGAACGACGTTCCTTCAGGTCGAGTTGAAGCCTCACGCGAGGTACGTCCCCGTCGTCGAGGTGGATCCAGGCGTTGGCGGCCCGTCCGACCACCCCGGCGCCACGGTCCGGGCCGCGGTCGGTGTCAGGCCCGTGGCGGCGCGGTGCGGACGGCCTCGGCGAGCCAGTCGGCGGTGGCGGGCAGCCAGTCGGGGAGGGCGGTGCCGAGCAGGTGGTTGCCGTGGGGGACGAGCAGGAGTTCGGCGTTCTCGAGCTGACGGGCCAGCAGGTCGGCGTTGGTGACGCCCGGGATGCGGTCGCCGCCGCCCTCGACGACCAGCAGCGGGAGGTCGAGCTCCGCGGTGATCGTGCCGAGGTCGACCCGGTCGGCGAACTCCCGGGCCGCCGCCGGGCCGCCGCAGCGCTGGGTCAGGGTGGCGACGACGAAGGGCACGAGTCCGTCCCAGTCCAGCCGGTACGGGCCGCTGACCAGGGCGGCCGCCCGGACCCGCCGTTCCCGGGCGGCGGCGGCCGCGGCGAACCAGCCGCCCAGGCTCAGCCCGATCACCGCGACGCCGTCCTCGGTGTCGAGGCCCTCCCGGCCGGCCAGGTGGTCGACGGCACGGCCGATCACCTTCCCGTAGTCCGGCTCGAAGGTGCTGGTCGTCGCCAGGACGCCCTGGCCCGGTCCGTCGATCGCGAGGACGGCCGTGCCGCGGGCGAGCAGCGCCTCCGCCACGGCGTGGAACTCCTCCTTGCCGGAGTCCAGTCCGGGCACGACCACCACCACCGGCGCCGGCCGCCCGCCTGCCGGGCGCCGGAGCCACCCGGCGAAGCCCTCGCCCTCGACCCGTTCGGCGTCCGGTTCGAGCAGGGCCAGGGCCGAGCGCATCGCCTCGTCCGCCGCACCGGCCGTCCGGGCGGCCGCCGCCCGGTCCGGGTCGGGGACGAGCCCGCCGACGTGGAACCAGCGGGCCGCCGTCCGGTAGGCCTCGCCGGCCGTCCGGGTCCGGCCCGCGGCCGCGGCGGCCTCCGCGACCGCCAGGTGCCGCCGCGCGGCCGCCCGGCAGGCGGCGGGCCACTCGCGCAACGAGGCCACACCGGCCGCGACCCGCCCGTACTCCCAGACGTCGAGGCCGGCACCGTGCGCCCGCGGGCGGGTCTCCTCGGCGTAGCCGGCCATCACGCCGGGAGCGTCGAGGAAGGAGAGGTCGGGGCTGTCGGTCATCGGAGTCCTCGCTTGCGGGGTGCACGGGCGGCGGCGGGAGCCGTCCCGCCGGAGGACCCAGCAGACCAAGCCGTCCCCGCCCGCGTCCAACAACCGTCCGTTCCCTCCGACAACCGCCCCTTCCGCGTGCACCACCGAGGGCGGCTCAGGCGCGCAGGTGCACCAGGACGGAGCGCATCGCCCGCTCCACCGCCCGCCGCGACGACTCGGTGGGCTCGGCGGTGTCGAAGCCGTGGTGCCCGTCGGGCAGGTCGACCACCTCGACGGCGGCCCCGCCCTTCTCGGCCGCGGCCAGGAACTCCGCGACGCCGGCCGCGATCCCGGGGTTCTCCCGGCCGACCCGGGTCAGCACGACCGGCAGCCGTCCGGCCGCGCCGACCGCCTCCACCGGACGGAAGCGGGGATCGACCGGGCCCCAGGCGGGCAGCGGCGCGAGCACCGGGTAGCTCGCCGCCGTGCACCGCAGCCACGGCTCGGGCTCGCGGAGCGCGTCCGCGAGCAGCAGCCCGCCGCCGGAGAAGAACCACAGGGCGATCCGGTCCGGGTCGACCCGCGGCTCGGCGCGCAGCAGGTCGACGGCCGCGGCGAGGTCCCCGGCGGCCTGCGGGTAGTCGGCGAAGCCGTGCAGCCGGTGGTCGACCACCGCGCCGACCGCGCCGAGCTCCGCGGCGTACCGGGCGTGGCCGACCAGCCCCGGCCAGTCCCGGGGGGTGGGCCGCACCTCCGCCGGGAGCGGGCCGCCGTGGACGAACAGCACCGCCGGGCGGCGGCCTTGGGGGCCGGCGCCGTCGGGGAGGTACAGGTCGACCCGGCCGGTCCGCTCGCGCGGCCGCCCCGGCACCTCCAGCACGAAGGGCCGCAGGTGCGGGGGCGCTTCGGCGGTCGGGGTGAGCCGGTGGCCCTCCCCGGCGGCGGACCGCCGCAGCACCTCGGCCAGCTCACCGGGGCAGGAGAGCATCGGCCAGTGCCCGGTGGCGAGTTCGAAGAATCGCACCGCGGGGTCGGTGAGCTTCCGGGAGACCGGGTCGTCGCCGGAGGCCACCACCCGGAGCATGGCGATCGTCATGCCGCTGCCGGTGCACAGGATCCCGGTGGAGGGCAGTGCGGCCGCGGCGCCCGAGAGCCTCAGCGGACGGGTGAGCGTCCCGGCGGGCTGCGGCACGGCGTGCGCGGTCAGCCGGGCCAGTGCCCCGTCCGTCAGCCCCGTGGTGCTGCCCCAGCGCCGCCACGCGTCGGCGGTCGGCGCGGGCACCTCGGCGAGCACCGGCCCGGCGCCGAGCAGCCGCGCACGGACCTCCTGGTCCGGCACCGACTGCGCCGCCGTGTCGCCGTCCCCGGGCATGCCGGCGTCCAGGTGCACGACCCGCGCGATCCGCTCCGGACGCAGGTCGGCGGCGCCCAGGACCGGATGGATGCCGTAGCCGTGGCCGACGAGCACCACCTGTGGCGCGGCCACGCCGTCGACCACCCGCAGCACGTCCCCGACGTGCGTCTCCAGGTCGGTGCCGGCCGGCGCCGACCCGGCCGGCCCGTCCATGCCCGTCAGCACCACCGGATGCACCTCCGCCCCGGACTCCCGCAGCCGGTCCGCCACCTCCTCCCAGATCCAGCTCCCGGTGAACCAGCCGGACACCAGCACGAACACCGCCATCGTCGCCTCCTCGCCCGCTCCGGCGGCCGGTCGGCCGCCCGCGTGTGCCGGTACGGTAGGAACTCCCCCTGAGGGAGGTTCAAGTCGTGGTCATGGCCGATCTGTGGAGCATCGGGGAACTCGCCGAACGGGCGGGCGTCACCGTGAAGACCGTCCGCTTCTACTCCGACCGCGGCCTGCTGCCCGAGGCCGCCCGCAGCACCGGCGGCCACCGCAGGTACGGGCCCGGGGCGCTCGACCGGCTGCGGCTGATCCGCTCGCTGCGCGCCCTCGACCTGCCCGTCCCCGAGATCGACCGCGTCCTGCGCCGCGAGGACACCGACACCGGGGCCGACGCGCTGGAGGACGCCGTCGCCCGGCAGTTGAAGGAGCTGGGCACCCAACTCGTCGCGCTGCGCTGGCGGGAGGCCGCCCTGCAGCTGCTGCGCGACTGCACCACCGAGGAACGCGCCGACCGGCTCCGGCTGATCGGCGTGGTCGCCACCCCGCCCGACACCACCGCTCTGGCCCGCTACTGGCGGCGGGTCCTGCCCGGCGGCCTGTCCACCCGGCAGATCCGGTGGATCGTCGACGCGGCGGTGCCGCAGCCGCCCGCCGAGCCGCGGCCGGCCCAGGTGCTGGCCTTCGCCCGGATGCACGCCCTCGCCACCATGCCCTGCCCCGCCGGCGGCAGCGACGCGCCGCCCCCGCCCCCGGCGGACGCCCGCGACTACCGCCCGGCCGTGCTCTACGACGGCCTCGGCGAGGCGTACGAGCTGGCCGCCCCGGCGCTGCGCAGCGGAGGGGCGCCGCAGCCGGGCGAGGCGCTCGACTGCTTCGTCGCCGCGTACGCCGGGGCCCACGGCGACCGGGACACCCCGCTGTTCCGCCGCCGGCTCGTCCACCGCCTCGACGCCCTCGCCCACCCGGTGATGGACCGCTACTGGCAGCTCGCCGGCGAACTCGCCGACCCGGCCGCCCCCACCCTCGGCGCCGCCCACGACTGGCTCCGCGCCGCCCTGACGGCCGACCCGGCCTGACCGGTCGGGCCTGCCCGGCCCGACACGGGGGTACGCTGACACCCACCCCGTGGCCGCCACGCGGGCGATCCGCTCCCTCGACGTTCCGTCAGGTCTCCGAGCGCCGCCCGACGTCCCGCCCGGGGCCCACTCCCTCCCGAGCGAAATGCGGTGCCGCCGTGCGCGCCTCCCTGTTCACCGTCGACCTGCCCGGCCCCGGCCGGCTCAGCACCATGGCCCGCCCGCGCGGCCACGACTGGCTGCCGGACGAGATGGCCGCGCTGGCCGCCGCCGGCACGGACGTGCTCGTCTGCGCGCTCACCGCGGACGAACGCGAGGAGCTCGGCCTCACCGCAGAGCCCGAGCTCGCGGCCGCCGCCGGACTGGAGTACGTGGCCCTCCCGATCCCCGACCGGACGGTTCCCGACCCGGCCGCCGTGCTGCCCGCCCCCCACCACCTGTCCGCCCGACTGCGGCACGGCGCCCACGTGGTGACGCACTGCCGGGCGGGCATCGGCCGCTCCTCCCTGCTCGCGGTCTCCCTCCTCGTCCTCGGCGGCACCCCACCCGGGACCGCCTGGGCCGCGGTCGAACGGGCCCGCGGCCTCGCCGTCCCCGACACCCCCGACCAGCGCGCCTGGCCCACCGCCCTGCTGCGGCACACGGCCTGATCGGGGCCGGTCCCGGTCGGTCCGGACCCGCGGGCGGGCCCGACATGCCACGTTCGGCGCAGGGTGGGCGGTCGGTGGCCGGGGGCGCGGGAGACTGGGGGTGGTCGAGCGAGACGGAGGGCCGAGCCGTGAGCGGTGCCGCGCAGTTCCATGCCTGGGACGTACGGGAGTCGGGGCCGGCCGACGCGCCGCACCGGGTGCTGCTGCTGCCGGGCGGGCTGTGCAGCACGGCCTTCTACGACGACCTGATGGCCGCCGAGCCGCTCGCCGGGGCGCCGATCCGGCTGGTGGCGGCGACCGTCCCGGGCCACGCGGGGACGGTCGCGCCGCGTGACGTCTCGATGGAGAACTACGCGGCGATCACCGCGGCCTTCGCCGCCGAGCAGGGCTGCACGGCGGTGGTCGGGCACAGCATCGGTGCCAACATCGCGCTGGAGATGGTCGGCGGCGGGCACTTCGCCGGACCGGTGGTGCTGCTCTCGCCGACCTTCTCGCGGTCGGACGAGTCCACGGCGCTGGCGGTCGCGACGAAGCTCGGCCGGGTGCCGGGCCTCGGCGCGGGGGTCTGGCCGGCGATGCTGTGGCTGGCGCCGAAGGCCCTGGCGGACAGCATCCCGGAGCCCCGGCGGGCGCCGCTGCTGGCCGACCTGAAGCGGAACTCGGCGGCCTTCTGCCGCCGGGCGATGACCGAGTACTTCGCCTACCTCGACCGGCACGGCTCCCTCGTCCCGCGGCTGTGCGGGGCGGGCGTCCGGGCCCGGGTGGTGCGCGGCGACCGGGACGAGGTCGGGCTGACCGGCGAGGAGCGCGCCGCGCTGGAGGCCTGCCCGTCGGTCACCCTGGAGACCGTCGCGGACAGCGGCCACCTGGTGATGGTGGAACAGCCCGCGGCGGTGGCCCGTCTGATCGCCGACGCCGTCCTCCGCCCGGACCGCTGACGGCCGCCGTCACACGGTGAGCACCACCTTGCCGCGGGCGTGCCCGGCGTGGACGTGCCGCACCGCGTCCGCCGCCCGGTCCAGCGGGTAGCCGCGGTCGAGGACGGGCACCAGCCGGCCCTGCTCGGCGGCCTCGGCCAGGTGACGCAGGTCCGCCGTCCGGGCCTGCGCGACCAGCGTGCGCAGCCGCTGTCCGACGAAGGGCGAGAGCGCGACCGCCCGCAGTTGCCGGTCGAGGCCGCCCAGCCATCCGCTGCCGCCCTCGCCGCCGACGATGACCAGGGTGCCGCGTGGGGTGAGGACCTGCCGCAGCAGCGACAGCGGCCGGTTCCCGGCGGTGTCGAGGACGAGGTCGTAGCGGTATCCGCCCTCGGTGATCTCCTCGCGGGTGTAGTCGAGCACCCGGTCGGCGCCGAGCGAGCGGACGAGTTCGGTCTTCCCGGTGCTGCACACCCCGGTGACCTCCGCACCGAGGAGCTTGGCGACCTGCACCGCGTACGAGCCGACGCCGCCGGCCGCGCCGATCACCAGGACGTGCTGCCCGGCCCGGAGGCCGCCGGTGTCGCGCAGGGCCTGCAGCGCGGTGCAGCCGGAGATCGGCAGGGCCGCGGCCTGTTCGAAGGTCAGCCCGGTGGGCTTGGGGGCGAGCCGTCCGGGCCTGGCGAGGGCGTACTCGGCGAAGGATCCCTCGCAGACGCCGAACACCTCGTCCCCGGGCCGGAAGGCGGTGACGTTCGGGCCGACCTCCTCGACGACCCCGGCGGCGTCCAGGCCGCGGACGGGGTTGCGCGGGGTGCGCAGCCCGGACGCCAGCCGCACGGGGTGGGGGAGGCCCGCCATGAGGTGCCACACGCCGGGATCGACTCCGGCCGCGCGGACCCGGACGAGGACCTCGTCCGCCCCCGGCCGCGGCCGCTCGACCTCCCTGAGCTGCAGCACCTCGGCCTCGCCGTACCTGTCCTGCACAACGGCCCTCACTGTGCCTCCCCCTCGGTCTGCGGGTACTGGAAGACGTCGTCGAGTGCGACGCCGAACACCCGGGCGATCTGGAACGCCATCTCCAGCGAGGGCGAGTACCGGCCCTGCTCGATGGCGATGACGGTCTGTCGGGTGACGCCGATCCGCTCGGCCAGTGCCGCCTGGGTCATCTCCCCGTGGGCGAACCGGAGCGCGCGGATGCTGTTGGTGACCCTGGTCGGCTTCACCACGGGCCGAACCCCCGCCGGTAGGCGGCGATCTTCGCGGCCGAGCCGAGCAGGGCCGAGAGGACGAAGGCCAGGTACGTCGCATTGGCGATCCAGAAGTGGTCGGCGCGGAGCATGGCCAGGACGAGCACGGCCACTCCGCCGATCCCCAGGAAGGACTGGCCGACGTGGTCGCCGAACCGGTGGATCTCGCGGTCCCGCTGGTCCTTCTGCCGGTCGCCCTCCGGCGAGGCGAGCGAGACCGCGATGTGCAGCACGATCGAGACCGCGATCGCGAGGCCGACGCTCCAGAGCAGGGCCGCCCGGTACGGCGCGGCGGTGAGCGGACCGGAGCCGGCGCCGCCGAGGACGACTGCCGCGTACGCGGCGTAGCTGCAGAGCGTGACCAGGAGCATGATCCAGGCCCGCTTCTCTTCGACTGCCATACCGGCAAGGTAAAGCAGACCGGACATCGTGTCAAAGATTCTTTACCTCGCGGGCTGCGTCGGAGTCGACGCACGCGCTCCCGCCGGACGGGTGAAGCCCACGGCCCGGCCGGCGGGCCGACGCCGGGCGCACCGCGGGCCCGCGCATCATCGGGCATGGCCACCCCCGCGCCGCGCCGGCCCCGCCCGCACCGCCTGCGGCCACCCGAACTCCTCGACCCCGCAGGGCTGGTGGACCCGGCCGACCCGGTCGACCTGGCCCGCCCGGTCTGGTACGCCGCGTACGGCTCCAACATGCGCCGGACCCGGCTGCACGCCTACCTCGCGGGCGGCAGCCCGCCCGGCGCCACCCGCCGCTACCCGGGCTGCCGCGACCCCCGCCCGCCCGCCGCCGACCTGCCGCTGCTGCTGCCGGGCCGGCTCTACTTCGCCCGGGAGTCCCTGGTCTGGGGCGGCGGCATGGCCTTCCTCGACGCCGAGGACGACGGCGAACTGCCCGTCCGCGGCTACCTGCTGACCCTGGACCAACTGCTCGACATCGCCGCCCAGGAGATGCACCGCACCCCGCGGGCGTCCGCCGCCCCGGGCCTGGCCGCCGCCCTGCGCGACGGCCGCGCCACCCTCGGTCCGGGCCGCTACGAGACCCTGCTCTGCCCGGGCACCCTGGACGGCCACCCGGTGGTCACCTTCACCGCCGCCGGACGCAGCAGCGAGGCACCGCTGACGCGCCCCTCCGCCGGCTACCTGCGGCACCTCGCCACCGGCCTCGCCGAGTCCCACGGCTGGCCCGCCCCGCGCGCCGCCGCCTACCTCAGCACCCGGCCGGGTGCCGCCGGCCGCTGGACCCCGGACTCCCTCCTCACCGCCCTCCGGTCCCGGTCGGAGCAGTGACGCCCCGTCGGGGCAACGAGGAAACCGGTTGCGCGGCACGGGACACTGGAGCGGTGATCACCGAGGAGCGCGCCGTCGAACTGGTCGAGACCGAACTGGCCCGCGACCGGCTGGCCGACAGCCGGAAGGCGTACCTGCCCGAGTTCGCCGCCCACCGGGTGGACGAACTCGCCGTCGGCTGGCTCGTCTTCTGCCAGTCGTCGGTGTGGCTGCGCACCCGGGACGAACGCGACAGCTTCCGGAGCGGCCCGTACCTGGTGGACCGGCAGGACGGAAGCGTCCACTTCGTCCGCGAGACCTGCCTGCACGAGGACTGGCAGACGTTCTACCGCCGCGAGGTCCGGGGCGGGACGGACGACGACCCGCTGGTGATCGAGATCCGCGGTCTGGCGCGGTCCGCCGGGCCGGTCGCGGCGATGCACCGGCTGCGCCGGCTCCACCCCCGGCTGGGCATCGCCCAGGCCAAGGCCTACGTGACGGCCGTCGCGCAGGGCGCCCAGCCGCCGGAGGAACTGGTGCGGCTCACCCGGCCCGACGACCCGTGGCTGCGTGCGGACATCCAACGCCTCACCGGCCCCGCCGGGCAGCCGCTCACCTGACGGGACCGGCCCGCGGCCGTCAGCCCGGCCCCGCCGCTCGGCGCCCCCGGACGGCCCCCAGCGCGGTGCCGGCCGCCACGCAGGCCCCGGCCGCCGCGAGGCCGGCCGGCCGCGCGCCCCCACCCCACAGCGCGGTGCAGGCCAGCGTGGCCGCGGTCGCGCAGACGCAGCCGCCGGCGAGGCCGAGCAGCATGCCGGTGACCGCACCGGCCCGCCGACGCCCGGCCGCCGGGACGGCGGCGACCGGTTCCGGCCCGGGCCGCCGGGCCCAGGACGGCAGCACCGGAGCGGGCGGCGGGGGTGCGGCCACCGGCTGCGGCCGGACGGCGGGCCGGTGCGGCACGGCCGTCCACGGCAACTGCTCCAGCAGCACCGTCACCTGGTCGAAGGGCCGGCCCGGTCCGAGCGCGACCAGCGTCCGCGCGCTGGCCGGCGACAGCTCCAGCCGACGGGTGACCACCGTCCGGCCGCCGGCGGGCATCCGCAGCGAGCTGTCCCGGTAGCGGTGGAACCGCCCGTCCACGTCCAGGACGAGCGCACAGCTGCTGCGCACCTCCGTGCGGCGCGTCCGCACCGCCGCCCCGCCGCGGTCCCAGGCGGGCAGCCGGTCGACCACCCAGCCGTCCACCGCGGCGCCCTCGTCGTCCCGGAACGACAGCGGCGCGACACCCTGCGCCAGCAGCGTCCGGGCGGTGCCGCGGGCCAGCACCAGCAGCTCCTCGTAGGCGTCCACCGGGCCCGGTCAGCCCTCGTCGCCGCAGCCGGGGCACGGCCGCCGCGGCACCTCGGTGGCCGCGCACCCGCCGTACGTCGTGGTCTCGCCCATCTCGCCGTCCCCTCCCGAAGCGGTGTCAGGTGCGCGAGCGTAGCCACGCACCGGGGCGGCGGAGGGCCGGCGTTCGGAACCGGTGCGGATCGACCGGATCCGACGGTTCCGGACCGCGAACGAGAGGTTCCTGCCCGGCCCGGGCCCCGCGCTCAGCCCTTCTTCGCCCGGCTCGGCTGCACCCGCATCGGCTCGCCCGGCATCTTCGGATGGTCCGGCGGGTAGGGCAGGTCCACGGCGTCCTGCTGCGCGAACAGCTCCAGCACCGGGTCCAGGCCGAACGCGAAGTCGTCCATCTCGGCGTGCAGGTCGCCGAGTTCGGCGAACCGCGCGGGCACCGTCCGCAGGTCGAAGTCCTGCGGGACGACGTCGTCGATCTCCTCCCAGCGCAGCGGGGTGGAGGCGGTCGCCCCGGGCCGGGCCCGCAGCGAGTACGGCGAGGCGATCGTCCGGTCGCGGGCCATCTGGTTGTAGTCCACGAAGATCCGATCGCCGCGCTCCTCCTTCCACCAGGCGGTGGTCACCCGTCCGGGCATCCGGCGCTCCAGCTCCCGGCCGAGCGCGATCACGGCGTGCCGGCAGTCGGTGAAGGTCCAGCGCGGCTCCACCGGCACGTAGACGTGCAGCCCGCGCCCGCCGGAGGTCTTCGGCCAGCCGCGCAGCCCCAGCTCCTCCAGCAGCACGCGCAGCTCGTGCGCGGCGGTCACCGCGTCGTGGAAGTCGGTGCCCGGCTGCGGGTCGAGGTCGATCCGCAGCTCGTCCGGGTGCTCGGTGTCGGCACGGCGCACCGGCCAGGGGTGGAAGGTCAGGCAGCCGAGGTTGGCGGCCCACAGCACCGCGGCCGGCTCGTTCGGGCAGACCTCGTCGGCGCTGCGGCCGCTCGGGAAGACGATCCGGGAGGTCGGCAGCCACTCCGGCAGGCCCCTGGGCGCCCGCTTCTGGTAGAAGAACTCGCCCTCGACGCCGTCCGGGAACCGCTGCAGCGTGGTCGGCCGGTCCCGCAGCCCGCGCAGCACGCCCGGCGCGACCGCCAGGTAGTACTCGGCGACGTCCCGCTTGGTGAAGCCGCGCGCCGGGTAGTAGACCTTGTCGGGGTTGGAGAGCCGGACCGACCGGCCGTCCACCTCCAGTTCAACCGCTGTCGAGGCCATGCCTCCCACGCTAGGCGGGCCCCCCGCATCCGGCGCGCGGGCCGTACGACGTGCGGCGACGATCGGAGCATGGACCTTCCCGTGATGCCGCCCGTGCAGCCGATGCTCGCCAAGTCGGTGGCCGAGATCCCGTCCGGCATGCAGTACGAGGCCAAGTGGGACGGCTTCCGCGCGATCGTCTTCCGCGACGGCGACGAGGTCGAGATCGGCAGCCGCACCACCAAGACGCTCACCCGGTACTTCCCCGAACTGGTGGAGGCCTTCCGCCGCGAGCTGCCCGCCCGCTGCGTGGTCGACGGCGAGATCGTGATCGCCCGGGAGGGCCGGCTGCGCTTCGAGGAACTGCTGGAGCGCATCCACCCGGCGGCCTCCCGGGTCCGCACCCTCGCCGAGCGCACCCCCGCCTCGTTCGTCGCCTTCGACCTGCTGGCGCTGGGCGACACCGCCCTCGCCGACCGCCCGCTCGCCGAGCGCCGCAGCGCCCTGGAGTCCGCCCTGGCCGGCGCCCGTGCCCCCGTCCACCTGGCGCCCGCCGTGACCGACATCGAACTCGCCCGGACCTGGTTCGCCCGGTACGAGGGCGCCGGACTCGACGGGGTGGTCGCCAAACCGCTGGACGGCCCGTACGCGGCAGGCGAGCGCACCCTCTTCAAGATCAAGCACCAGCGGACGGCCGACTGCGTCCTCGCCGGCTACCGCGAGCACAAGAGCGGACCGGTCGTCGGCTCGCTGCTGCTCGGCCTCTACGACGGCGACGGGCAGCTGCAGCACGTCGGGGTCTGCGCCTCCTTCCCGATGGCCCGGCGCCGCGAACTGGTCGAGGAGCTGGCCCCGCTGCGGCTCGACGACCTCACCGGCCACCCGTGGGCGGCCTGGGCCGACGAGAGCGCCCAGGCCGCCTCCCGGCTGCCCGGCGCCGTCAGCCGCTGGACGGGCACCAAGGACCTCTCCTGGGTGCCGCTGCGCCCCGACCGGGTCCTCGAGGTGGCGTACGACCACATGGAGAGCACCCGCTTCCGGCACACCACCCAGTTCCGCCGCTGGCGCCCCGACCGGGAGCCGGTCAGCTGCACCTACGAGCAGCTGGAGGAGCCGGTCTCCTACGACCTGTCGGACGTCCTCCGCTGAACCCGGCCCGGCTCCGGGTCGCTCGCATCGCCAACTCCGCTGCCCGAGTGCCGCGTTGTGCATTGACACGGACGCGGCGGCACGGACACCATGGACGCCGCCCGCTGCCTGCCGACACCACCCCGGTCGGCTGCAATGGGAGCGCTCCCATGACATTGCAGCAGGTCACGGGTGTTCCCCGAGGCTGCCCGCACTCCGCCCCGGTCCCACCCACCCCCACCGCCACCCGCTGTTCCGCCCCCGCGCACCTGCCCCCGGCGCCGCCAGCCGCGTCCCCTCCGCCGGGCCCACCCCGCCGTCCCGGAAGGACGCCCGTGCCCTACTCCGCCGCACCCCCACCCGGCCCGGCCGCCCCCGCGCCCACCCGTCCGGCCGCCCGCCGCCACCGGCAGGGCCCGGCCCGCCGCACCGCCTTCGGGGCGGCCGCCGCCCTCGCGCTCGCCGCCGGCGCCCTGCTGCCGCTGCACGCCGCGCCCGCCCGCGCCGCCGCCCCGGCGTTCAACTACGGTGAGGCGCTGCAGAAGTCGCTGCTCTTCTACGAGGCCCAGCAGTCCGGCAAGCTGCCCGCCACCAACCGGGTGGGCTGGCGCGGCGACTCCGCCCTCGACGACGGCAAGGACGTCGGGCTCGACCTCACCGGCGGCTGGTACGACGCCGGAGACCACGTCAAGTTCGGCCTGCCGATGGCCGCTTCCACCACCATGCTGGCCTGGGGCGGCATCGCCGCGAAGCAGGGCTACACCGCCTCCGGCCAGATGCCGTACCTCAAGAACAACCTGCGCTTCGTCGACGACTACCTGCTCAAGGCGCACGCCGCCCCGAACGTGCTCTACGGCCAGGTCGGCAACGGCTCGGCCGACCACGCCTGGTGGGGCCCGGCCGAGGTGCTGCCGATGGCCCGGCCCGCGTACAGGATCGACGCCACCTGCCCCGGCTCCGACCTCGCCGGCGAGACCGCCGCCGCCCTCGCCTCCTCCTCGATCGTCTTCGCCGACAGCGACCCGGCGTACGCCGCCACGCTGGTCACCCACGCCAAGCAGCTGTACTCCTTCGCCGACACCCACCGCGGCAAGTACAGCGACTGCATCAAGGACGCCCAGGGCTACTACAACTCCTGGAGCGGCTACAACGACGAACTGGTCTGGGGTGCGATCTGGCTGTACAAGGCCACCGGCGACAGCAGCTACCTCGCCAAGGCCGAGACCTACTACGCCGACCTCTCCACCGAGCCGCAGAGCAGCACCAAGTCCTACCGCCGGACGATCGCCTGGGACGACAAGTCCTACGGCGCGTACGTGCTGCTCGCCCAACTCACCGGCAAGCAGCAGTACGTCGACGACGCCAACCGCTGGCTGGACTGGTGGACGGTCGGCGTCAACGGCAGCCAGGTGAAGTACTCGCCCGGCGGCGAGGCCGTGCTCGACTCCTGGGGATCGCTGCGCTACGCCGCCAACACCTCGTTCGCGGCGCTGGTCTACTCCGACTGGCTCACCGGCGACGCCACCCGCAAGGCCCGCTACCACGACTTCGCCGTCCGCCAGATCGACTACGCGCTCGGCGACAACCCCCGCAGGTCCAGCTACCTCATCGGCTTCGGTGCCAACCCGCCGAAGAACCCGCACCACCGCACCGCCCACGGCTCCTGGACGGACCAGCTCACCAACCCGGTCAACAGCCGCCACACCCTGATCGGCGCCCTGGTCGGCGGACCGAGCTCGCCCGACGACTCCTACACCGACGACCGCTCCAACTACGTCAACAACGAGGTCGCCACCGACTACAACGCCGCCTTCACCGGCGCCCTCGCCCGGCTCTACGGGGAGTACGGCGGCAGCCCGCTCGCGGCCTTCCCGCCCACGGAGACCCCGGACGGGCCGGAGACGACCGTCCAGGCCTCGGTGAACGCCTCCGGCACCAACTTCACCGAGATCAAGGCGTACCTCGTCAACACCTCCGCATGGCCCGCCCGCGCGCTGAGGAACGCCTCGCTGCGGTACTGGTTCACCCTGGAGCCGGGGGTGAGCCCGAGTCAGATCACCCTCACCACCAACTACAACCAATGCGGGGCGATCAGCGGCCCGACCCTGTACTCCGGCTCCACCTACTACGTCACCGTCGACTGCTCGAACACCGTGATCGCGCCGGCCGGACAGTCCGCGTACCGCAAGGAGGTCCAGTTCCGGATCGCCTCCTCCGGCGCATGGGACCCGACCGACGACTGGTCGTACCAGGGAATTTCGCCGGTACCCGGCTCGACGCCGGTGAACGCGCCGAACATCCGGCTGCTGGACGGGGGAGTACCGCAGTGGGGCGCCGAACCGGACGGCACCACGCCGTCGCCGTCCCCCTCGCCGAGCCCCAGCTCCTCGCCGTCGCCGTCGCCGTCTCCTTCACCCTCGCCGTCTCCTTCGCCTTCACCCTCGCCCTCGCCGAGCGGCAGCCCCACCCAGCCGATCGCCGGCTGCACGGTCGCCTACACGGTGGGCAGCAACTGGGGCACCGGGTTCACCGCCGACGTGACCGTCCGCAACACCGGGAGCACGACCGTCTCCGGCTGGACGCTCGCCTGGACCTACCTGGGCGGTGAGAAGATCACCAACGCCTGGAACGCCCGCGTCACCCAGTCCGGCGCGGCCGTGACCGCCGGCGACGCCGGCTGGAACGGCACCCTCGCCCCGGGCGGCACCGCCTCCTTCGGCTTCCAGGCCACCGGAAGCCCGGCCGCCCTGCCCGCCTTCAGCCTCAACGGCCGGGCCTGCACCACCTGAACCACCCCTCCCACCGCGGTCCGGCCCACCGAGGGGGCGGGCCGGACCGCGGACCCCTCCGGGCGCCGAGGCACACCTGCCCCGGCCGCCCCGCCGCGCGATACCCGGCAGCCTCCGGACGGCCCTGCTGACACCGCCGCCCCACCTGCTCTCCCGGGCGATCGACCAGGGCCTGCCGGGCGGCGACACCCGTGCCCTGCAGGCCCGGCCACCGCCCGGCACACCGAACGGGCACTCGCCGCCGTACTGGCCGGGCGCACCGTGAGCGCCGTCGCGCACCGCCTGCACACCGCCCACGACGCCGACCAGGCCGCGGTCCTGGAGGACCTGGGACGGGTCTTCAGAGGCGTACGGATGCCACACAAGGGCGCGTGGGGGCACCTGGATCGACCACCCGGGCACCCTTGAAGACGACTTCCCGGCCGCCGAGTGCGGCACGTGCCGCGGACAGGTCGGCCTCCCGGGCGCCGTGGGCCAGCAGGTAGTCGGTGACCGAGCCGTGCCGGCTGCGGATCCACTGCATCGCCCGGTCCAGGTGGACGGCGGCGACCGGACGGGAGTTGTGGCCCGGTCCGGCCGTCGCCGCCGACAGGCCCAGGGCGGCGTTGGACAGCAGGAAGTCGGCGGTGGTCTCCGCCGCGGAGGCGCCCAGCAGGGTCTGCAGGACGGCGACGACCACCCCGGTGCGGTCCTTGCCGGAGGCGCAGTGGACGAGGACGGGCAGCGCCCCGGGTTCGGCCAGCCGTCGGACGAGCGCGGCCGCGGCCGGTCCCGCGTGCTCCGCCATGGCGGGGTACAGCTCGGCCTGCTCGGCCGGCCACCGCCGCTCGGTGAAGACCGGCAGGCGCCGGTGGTCGACGGTGAGGCCGCGGCAGTCGTCCGGCAGCTCCGCCACCTCGGGGACGCTCCGCAGGTCGACGACCGTCCGCACGCCCAGCTCGGCGAGCCGGCGCGCCCCCTCGGGCCGCAGCCCGTGCAGCGCCCCCGACCGGTACAGCACGCCGCGCCGCAGCGCGCCGACCCCGCCCGCGTCCCGGACGTTCCGCACCCCCGCGACCTCGACGGTCGGTGCCGCCGGGCCGAGGACGGTCTCCTCCGCGATCTCCACGCCGTGCCCCTCCCGTGCCGCCGCTCCGCGGGCAGACGATACCCGGGGTCCCGCACCGACCCGCGGTAGCCCGGACGGGTGGTGCTCGGCATGCCGTGGGGGTGGTCGGGATGCCCGGCGGCCGGTGCTCGGGGACGATCGTTCAGCCCAGCTACGACCGCCCTTAAGAATTCCTCGATGGACCGGACCTGCTCCGGCACGGCAGATTTCACCGTGCCCGGCGCGGCAGGGGTTGCAGCGCCGGGCTTCCGTTCCACCCTCCCTCAGGAGCGCTCGCCGTGAAGGCACTCGTCAAGCACCAGGCCGAGCCAGGTCTCTGGCTGATGGACGTCCCCATGCCGGAGATCGGCCCCGCGGACGTGCTGATCAAGGTGCTGCGCACCGGCATCTGCGGTACCGACCTGCACATCCGCTCCTGGGACGGCTGGGCGCAGCAGACCATCAAGACCCCGCTGACCATCGGTCACGAGTTCGTCGGCGAGGTCGCCGCGATCGGCGCGGCCGTCGCCGACATCGAGGTGGGCGACCTGGTCAGCGGCGAGGGCCACCTGGTCTGCGGCAAGTGCCGCAACTGCCTGGCGGGCCGCCGCCACCTCTGCCGCAACACGGTGGGCCTGGGGGTGGGCCGCGACGGCGCGTTCGCCGAGTACGTGGCGCTGCCCGCGTCCAACGTGTGGGTGCACCGGGTGCCGGTGGACCTGGACGTCGCGGCGATCTTCGACCCGTTCGGCAACGCGGTGCACACCGCGCTGTCCTTCCCGCTGGTCGGCGAGGACGTGCTGATCACCGGCGCCGGCCCGATCGGCATCATGGCCGCCGCGGTCGCCCGGCACGCCGGCGCCCGCAACGTGATGATCACCGACGTCTCGCCGTACCGCCTCGACCTCGCCCGCAAGGTCGGCGTCACCCTGGCGCTGGACGTCTCGCAGCACAGCATCGAGGAGGGCCAGCAGCAGCTGGGCCTGCGCGAGGGCTTCGACGTCGGCCTGGAGATGTCCGGCCGCCCCGAGGCGATGCGCTCGATGATCGCCAACATGACGCACGGCGGCAAGATCGCCATGCTGGGCCTGCCCGCCGACGAGTTCCCGGTGGACTGGGCGTCGATCGTCACCTCGATGATCACCATCAAGGGCATCTACGGCCGCGAGATGTTCGAGACCTGGTACGCGATGTCCGTCCTGCTGGAGGGCGGCCTGGACCTCACCCCGGTGATCACCGGCCGGTACGCCGCCACGGACTTCGCCGAGGCCTTCGACGAGGCCGCGAGCGGCAACTGCGGCAAGATCATCCTCGACTGGACCGTCTGAGCGCGCACCGCCCGCACCGCCCGGCCCTGCACCGACCCGCACCGCCCCGTGCCGGGCGGTCCGCACCGCACGACCGCCCGACCGCCCGGCACCCCGTCAGCGAACCTCCATCCAGGGAGACACCACCCGTGTTCGACAACGTGCGCGAAGACCTCGCCGCCACCCTCGACGAGATCCGCGAGGCCGGCCTCTTCAAGCCCGAGCGGGTCATCGGCAGCCCGCAGAGCGCCGCCGTCACCGTCACCGCGGGCGGCCGCCCCGGCGAGGTGCTGAACTTCTGCGCCAACAACTACCTCGGCCTCGCCGACCACCCCGCCGTGGTCGCCGCCGCCAAGGACGCCCTGGACCGCTGGGGCTACGGCATGGCCTCCGTCCGCTTCATCTGCGGCACCCAGGACGTGCACAAGCAGCTCGAGGAGCGCCTCTCGCACTTCCTCGGCCAGGAGGACACGATCCTCTACTCCTCCTGCTTCGACGCCAACGGCGGCGTCTTCGAGACCCTGCTGGACGAGCGCGACGCCGTCATCTCGGACGCCCTCAACCACGCCTCCATCATCGACGGCATCCGCCTCTCCAAGGCCCGCCGGCACCGCTACGCCAACCGCGACCTCGCCGACCTGGAGCAGCAGCTCAAGGCCACCCAGGACGCCCGCCGCCGCCTCATCGTCACCGACGGCGTGTTCTCCATGGACGGCTACATCGCCCCGCTGCGGGAGATCTGCGACCTCGCCGACCGCTACGACGCGATGGTCATGGTCGACGACTCGCACGCCGTGGGCTTCGTCGGCCCGACCGGCCGCGGCACCCCCGAGCTGCACGGCGTGATGGACCGCGTCGACATCATCACCGGCACCCTCGGCAAGGCCCTCGGCGGCGCCTCCGGCGGCTACGTCGCCGCCCGCCGCGAGATCGTCGCCCTGCTGCGCCAGCGCTCCCGCCCGTACCTGTTCTCCAACTCGCTCGCCCCGGTGATCGCGGCGGCCTCGCTGACCGTGCTCGACCTGCTGGAGCAGTCCGGCGACCTGCGCGAGCGCCTGGCCGCCAACACCCACCTGTTCCGCACCAAGATGACCGAGGCCGGCTTCGAGATCCTGCCCGGCGAGCACGCCATCGCCCCGGTCATGATCGGCGACGCGGCCGAGGCCGGCCGCCTGGCCGAGCTGCTGCTGGAGCGCGGCGTGTACGTGATCGGCTTCTCCTACCCGGTCGTGCCGCACGGCCAGGCCCGCATCCGCGTGCAGCTGTCCGCCGCCCACTCGACCGAGGACGTCGAGCGCGCCGTCGCCGCCTTCGTCGACGCCCGCGAGGCGATGGGCAAGTAGCACCGCGGGGCCCGGCCCCGAACCGACCACCACCGCGGGGCGCGGCCCTACCCTCACCGCGCCCCTGCGGGGCAACCCCGGCCCCGCTCCGCCGTCGGCCCGGCCTTCCCCAGCCGGGCCGGCGGCGTTTCCCGGTGCCGCCGCCCCGCCCTCCGCGAACGCCCCGCCCTCCGTGCACGGCCCGGTGGCACCCGGGCGGCACCCCACGGGATGCGTAGCGGGCGCCGCCGCTGGACAGTCGCAAGGGAGGACCGGCCACCGGACCGCAGCCACTCCCGCGGTACCGGACCCGCCGGCCGGCGCACGCGGCGAGAGGAGCAGGGATGCCACCGGTGTCCGCGCTGCCCCGGCCCCGCGTCCCCTCCGCCGCCCGCCTGATCGCCGCGGCCGCCGTCCTCGCCGTGCTCGCCGTCTGCGCCCCGGTCACCTGGAACACCCTCGCCGAACCCGTCGGCCGCCCCGGCCCGGTCGCCGACCTCGCCGCCACCGGCCTCGGCGGCTGGTACGCGATCGGCACCCGGACCGTGCTGCTGGCCGCCGCACTCGCCTCGGTCGTCGCCGTCGGCCTGCTGCTCGCCCGCGACCCGCCGCCCGGCCTGCCGCACCCCGGCGTGGCCGGCAGCACCGCCGCCGGCGCCCTGCTGCTCAGCGCCGACCTGCGCGGCCAGCCCGTCGACGCCGTCCTCGGCCTCGCCGCCGTCGCGCTCGCCCTCGCCGAGGTCCTGCCGGGCACCCGCCCGCCCGACGGCCTCGCCCTCGGCACGGCGATCGCCCTCGAACCGGCGCTCGCCCTCTTCGCCGTCCTGCTGGTCCGCCGGGGGTCCCGACGGCACGCCCTCAACGCCCTCGTCCTCGCCTTCGCCCTGAACGTCGCGGCCTGGGCCGCCCGGCCGGCCGAGACCGCCAACGGCTGGCGGCAACTGATCGACCCGCTGGTCGCCGTCGGCCCCGACAACCAGTCGGCGTACGGCCTGCTGCTCCGCCTCGGCCTGCGCGGACCGCTGCTCGCCGCCGTCTGCCTGGCCGCCGTCGTCGCCGTCAGCGTCCTCGCGCTCCGCCGCGGCCCGGCCCTCGCCGCGGACGGACAGCACCTGCTCGCCGCCGGCGTGGTCGGCTGCGCCGCCGTGGTGGTCTCCCCGCTCACCGGGCCCGCCGACTTCGGCTGGCTGCTCGCCGCCGCGGTCGGCCGCCTCGGCCGCAGACCCGAGGACCGGGCGCTGTGGCCGGTCGTGGCCGTCACCGTCGCCCTGCTCTCCAGCAGCATGCTCGACCCGCAGATCGAACCGGTGACCACCTTCCTGCTGCGCGGCGCCGCCCCGCTGACCGCCGCCGCAGCCGCCGCCCTGCTGCCCTTCCGCCGCACCACCGACCCGCTCTGGACGCTGCACCGCACCCCCGCACCCACCCCGCACCGCCCCTTCGGCCGCCGCAGGCTGCCCCTGCTGCCCGCCAAGCTGCGCCCGGTCAGCCGGCCCAACCTGCTGATGGAACTGCTGTTCATCCAGGTCGGCTACGGCATCTACACCAAGATCCGCAACGCCGCACCGAACCGGATCGAGTCCGCCGTCGAGAACGCCCGTGACATCTACGGGGTGGAGAGGTTCCTGCACCTCGACGTCGAACGGGCGATCAACGGCTGGGTGCTGCACACCCACGGCATGCTCGACCTCTCGCTGCAGTACTACAAGACCTTCCACCTCATCGGGCCGCTGGCCGTGCTCGGCTGGCTCTACCTGCGCCACCCCCGCCGGTACCGCACCAGCCGCACGGTGCTCTTCACCGCGACCGGCCTCGCCCTGCTCGGCTTCTGGGGCTACCCGCTCGCCCCGCCCCGGCTCACCCCCGGCCTCGGCCTGCGCGACAGCCCGTACGGCGGGCCGGACGGCTCGCCGCTCGGCGCGCTCACCGCCCTCACCAACCAGTTCGCGGCGATGCCCTCGCTGCACTGCGCCTGGGCGTTCTGGTGCGCGGCGGCGGTGATCGCCGCGACCCGGCGGCGCTGGGTGTGGGCCGTCGCGGTGCTCTACCCGCTCATCACCCTGTTCGTGGTGGTCGGCACCGCCAACCACTGGCTGCTGGACGCGGCCGGCGGGGTGGCCGTCGTCCTCGCGGGCTGCCTGTTCCAGTACGTGCTCACCGGCCGGCGGATGTTCGACCGCTCGGCCGCACCGGCGGCCAGGCTCCGCGCCCGGTCCGGCCGGCCCCGGACCGACGGGACGCCGACGCCCGGCACCGGCTCCGCGGTCGACCGCCACCCGGCACCCGGCCCTCCGTCGCCCGCCCCGAGCACCGAACCCGCCGAACGCCGCCGGGACCCCTGAGACGCTTCGCCCGGCACGGGCCGTTGCGGGAGGTGTTCAGGGCCGCGGAACGACGGGCTCCGGGCCGCTGGCAGAATTGAGCCGTGATCGACGCACGACGGCTGCGGACCCTGCGGGCCGTGGCCGACCACCGCACCGTGACGGCCGCCGCGGCCGCGCTGTACCTCACCCCCTCCGCCGTCTCGCAGCAGCTCGCCGCGCTCGAGCAGGAGACCGGCCACCACCTGCTCGCCAGGGACGGCCGGGGTGTACGGCTCACCGCGGCCGGCGAGATCCTGCTCGGCCACGCGGACGCGGTGCTCGCCCAGCTGGAGCGCGCCGAGGCCGACCTCGCCGCCTACAGCGCCGGGGTCGCCGGCGAGGTCACCGTCGCCGCGTTCGCCACCGGCATCGCGCTCGTGCTGGCCCCCGCGATCACCGGACTGGCCGCCATGGCCCCCGGCGTCCGGCTGAAGGTCCTCGACGCCGAGGGCGACGCCAGCCTGCCGATGCTGCTGGACGGCCAGGCCGACATCGCCGTCGCCGTCGAGTACCGCGGCGCCCCGCGCGCCGACGACCAGCGACTGACCCGGGTGCCGCTGTACGCCGAGCCGTTCCGCGCCGTCCTGCCGCTCGGCCACCCGCTGGCCGCCCGCGAGGGTCCCGTCCCGGTCGCCGACCTGGCCGCTGAGCCGTGGATCGGCCCCTACCCCGGCAACCCCTGCCACGACGTGGTGCTGCTCGCCTGCGAACACGCCGGGTTCCAGCCCCGGCTGGTGCACTCCTCGGACGACTTCCGGGCCGTGGTCGCCCTCGCCTCCGCGGGCGCCGGCGTCGCCCTCGTCCCGCGCTCGGCCCTGCCCGGCGCCGACCTCTCAGCGGTGGCCGTCCGCCCGGTGGACACCGAACTCGCCACCCGCAAGGTCTTCGCAGCCGTCCGCGCCGGCGCCGAGCACCACCCGCTGATCGCCCCCGTCCTGACCGCCCTCACCGACGCCGCCCGCACCCTCGACAACCAGTGACCTGCGGACGGCTCACCCCGGGGCCCGCCGGGGCCGGGGTGAGCGGTTCACCGTTCAGGGACGGGCGGTCCTCGCCGCAGTCCCACCGCAGGTCGCCGTCCGCGGTCAGGTAGGGGTGGTGCGTCCCGCGGAAGCCGTCACCGGCCCCTCCGGGTGCTCCGTCATGCGTCCGTCCTCTCGGGGGGAGTCCGTTCGGGGCGGCCGGCCGCGGTGCGGTCGGGGCGCCGCTACCGGGGCGGGACGATGCGGTCCACCGCGGCGGCGACGAGTTCGTCGCGCTCCTGTGGGGTGAGCACGTCGGGCAGGGTGAGCTGTTCGACGATCAGCCAGTTCAGGGCGAGGTAGAGCAGTTTGACGGCCGTGGCGTCGCCGGGCAGGCCGGACGCCAGGTGGTAGGCGACGTTGGCGTCGAGGTCGGCGCGGACGCGCTCGGTGAGGACCATGCGCAGTTCGGGGCGGCGGGTCGCCTCCAGCCGGAGTTCCAGCAGCGCCAGGTAGCCGGTGCGGAAGGACGAGACGCGGGCCACCAGTTCGCGCATCAGCTCGGCGTAGGTCTCGCGGTCGCGCTCGGCCGTGCGGTGGCGGGTGACGGTGGCCTCGTCGGGCTGGAGCCGCTCGTAGACGCGCGCCCCGGCCTGGGTGAGCAGGTCGTCGCGGTTGGCGAAGTAGTTGGAGGCGGTGCCGGCGGGTACGGCGGCCTCCGCGTCGACGGCCCGGAAGGTCAGGCCCCGTGCGCCGTCCCTCGCCAGGACCTCGATCGCGCCGTCGACGAGGGCGGCCCGCCGCTGGTCGTTCCGTCTCACCATTGACACCACTCCAGTCGTAGTACTATGTTGAAACCACTTCAATCAGAGTACTACATGTGGAGTCATCAGAGTGCGAAAGCTCGTGTACTACGTTGCCGTCACCCTCGACGGCCGCATCGCAGGCCCCGGTGGCGAGTACCACTTCTTCCCCCAGGGGGACGAGGAGCAGGCCGCGGCCTACACCGCCTGGACCAACACGCTCTACCCCGAGACCGTCCCGACCGTCGCGCGAGCCTCCCTCGGGCTGGCCGACGCGCCCAACCGGCGCTTCGACACCGTCCTCATGGGCCTCGGCGCCTACCGCCCCGCCCTCGACGCGGGCATCACCAGCCCCTACGCCCACCTGCGCCAGTACGTGGTGTCCAGCACTCTCGCCCCCGACACCGACCCGGCCGTCACCGTCGTCCCCGGGGACCCGGTCGCCCTCGTCCGGGACCTCAAGAAGGAGGAGAACGGCAGCCTCGACATCTGGCTCTGCGGCGGAGGCAGGCTCGCCGGAGCCCTGCTCGGCGAGGTCGACGAACTGCTGATCAAGAACTACCCGGTGGTCGCCGGCGCCGGCATCCCGGCCTTCGACGGCACCTTCGACCCGACCGTCTTCGACGTCGCCGAACGCACCGCCTTCCCCAACGGCGTCACCCTCACCCGCCTCGTCCGCCGCTAGGACCTCTCCGTGCCTACCCCCGGGCCGCGTCCACCGGGCGGGGGCGGAGGGTGCGGAGGGCGGCCAGGGCCGCGCCGGGAGCGGTCAGCAGGAGGCAGGAGACGGTCACCGCGGCGACCGGCCGCCAGGGAAGCACCAGGGGCGGGGGACTGCCGAGCAGGGCCAGGGCGGCGTTCATGGCACCGAGTTGGACGGCGGCGACCGCGCAGCCCAGCAGGGCGCCCACCGCCACCACGAGCAGCGACTCGCCGGTCACCAGCCCGACCACCTGCGTCCGGGTGGCGCCGGTGAGGCGCAGCAGGGCGAGTTCCCGGCGGCGGTCGGCGGTCGCCATCGCGAGGATGTTGACGAGGGCGATGCCGGTGTACGTCAGTGCGAGGCCGAGGACCAGCACGATCCTCAGCCGGGCGGTCCGGCCGTTGGCGGGGGCGGTGGCGGACAGCCACCGTTCGCGGGTGTCGACCCAGGCGCCGAAGCGGGCGGCCGTGGCGCGCAGTCCCGCCTCCAGCGAGACCCGGTCCGACCCGGGGGCGGACCGGACGTCGATGCGGTCCGTCCGGGATCCGGGAGCGTTGGCGGCGGTCACGTACAGGCCGTTGTCGCCGAGTCCGTCCCGCAGGACGGCGGCGACCCGCAGGGTCGCCCGGCGGCCGTCCGCGAGGACGACCGGCACCGGGTCGCCGACGGCCCGGTGGCCCCACTCCAGCGGCAGCATGATGCCGTCGTCGGTGAGCGCGGCGACCGATCCGGCGACCACCGGCAGCCGGGCCACTCCGGCCAGTGCGGCGGGATCGGCCGTCCGCGCCTCCGAGCGCACCGCGTTGCCGTCCGGCTCGACCAGTGCGAGCCGGGTCGGTCCGGTGGGGGAGACGACCGCCCCGGGGAGTGCCCGCAGAGCCTCCACCAGCCCCGGGCGGCCCGTACCGGGGGTGTCCGTACCGGAGGTGTCCGCACCGGGGGTGAGGACGAAGTCGGCGCCGGTCCGCGCCCGGGCCTCGGCCGTCCGGGAGGCGCTCACGGTGTCCACGGCGCCGGCCAGCGAGCCGGTCAGGGCGACCGACACCAGCACCGGCGCGGCGATCGCCCCGGTGCGGCGCACCGCGGCGGCGGCGTTCTCCCGCATCAGCCGACCCGACCAGCGGGACAGCCGGGCCGGCAGCCGGCCGAGCAGGCGCAGCAGCGGCCGGGTGAGCACGGGCGCGAGCAGCCCGCAGGCCGAGACGAGCACCATCGGCCGGACGGTGTACGTCTTGCGGTGCAGCAGGTCGACGGGGTCCGTGAGCAGGGCCGAGCCGATCAGCCCGGCCGCGGCCGCCAGCAGCCCGAGGCCCCATATCCAGCGCCCGGTGGTCATCACGCCGGTGTCGAGGTCGGCGCTGCGCAGGGCGTCCAGCGGGCCGAGGCGCCCGGCGCGGCGGGCGGCGACGAGGACGCCGCCGAGGGCGACCAGCAGGCCGGTCAGGAACGCGGCGGCCAGGGGCCAGGTCCGCTGGTCGACGGTGAACCCGGGCGGGGCCATCCCGACCTTCGTCAGCCACCGCACCGCCGCGGGCGCGCCGAGCCGTCCGAGCACGCACCCGGCGGCTGAGGCGACGGCGCCGACCACCAGCGCCTCGGCCAGTACCGCGCGCCTCACCTGGGCGCGGGTGGCGCCGGCCAGCCGCAGCAGTCCGAGCTCGCGACGGCGCCGGGCCACGGTATAGGCGAAGGTCGAGGCGACGACGAACGCCGAGACGAAGGCGCTCACCCCGCCGGCGGTGCCGAGCGCGGCGACCAGCGACACCATCGCCTCGCCGCCGCCCCCGGGCCAGGACACCGCGGTGGCCAGGCCGAGCAGCATCACCGCCGTCATCGCCACTCCGAGGGCCAGAGCCGTGAACGCACCCAGCAGCGACACCCAACGCACCCTCAGCGACCTCAGCGCGATCCGCATCATCCTCATGCCCTCCAGCCAACCGCCGGCCGCCGGGCCGGATCAGCAGGCCGGGGCCCACCTTCCGGGGTAGGGCCAGCCCTACCGCGCGGGCCGCCGGGGTCGTCTAGGGTTTGTCTGCCGCCTAGGGTCTGTCCGACGATTCGCGTCGCGCGCGCGGCGGGAATCGTCGGACAAGCCCTGGGGTGGGGCGGAACCGGGCGGGCGGAGGGGCGGCGGGATGGGCACGGACGGGTACGGCGGTGCGCCGTGGCAGGCGTTGGCCCGGCCCGGATTCCTGCGCGGCGGGCTGCCCTGGCGGGCCGCCGGCTACCTGCTGGCCTCCGGGACGGCCGGGCTGCTGCTCTGTGCGGGGCTGCTGCTGGCGGGGACGGTCGCCGGTGCGCTCGCCGTCCTGCTGGTCGGGCTGCCCCTGCTGCTGGGCCTGGGTCTGGTCGGGGTGCCGTTCGCGGCGTGGGAACGGCGGCTGGTGCGGCTGCTGGACGGCACGCCGGTGCCCGGACCGCACCAGGTGCCGGCCCGCCCGGGTCTCCCGGCCTGGCTGCGGCTGCGCTACCGGGAGCGGGCGACCTGGCGGGAGCTGGGTTTCGCGGCGCTCGCCGCCTTCGTGCTGTGGCCGATCGACCTGACCGTCGCGGGCTGCGCCATCGCGGTGCCCGGCTACCTGCTGGCGGCGCTTCCACTGCTGCTGCTCGACGGCGAGCAGGTGAACGTCCTCAAGCTCTGGCAGGTCCACTCCCCGTACGTGGCGGCGGCGTTGGGTGTCGCCGGGGTGCTGGCGGCGGCACTGCTCGCCTATCCGCTGACCGCGGTGGCGGCGGGGCGGGCCGCGCTCGTGCGGGCGGTACTGGCGCCGGGCGGCCAGGAGGCGCGGATCGGCGAACTGGTCCGCTCGCGGGCCCGGTTGGTGGACGCCTTCGAGGCGGAACGGCGCCGGATCGAGCGGGACCTGCACGACGGTGCCCAACAGCGCCTGGTCGCCCTGGCGATGACGCTCGGACTCGCCAGGCTGGACGCGCCGCCCGGCAGCCCGCTCGCCGACCGGCTGGCGCAGGCGCACCGGGAGGCGGGGGACGTGCTGGCCGAGCTCAGGGAGTTGATCAACGGCATCCATCCGCAGGTGCTGACCGACCGGGGTCTGCCGGACGCCTGCGCGGACGCCGCCGACCGGTCGCCGGTGCCGGTGGACGTCACCTTCGCGCTGCCCGGTCGGCTGCCGGCCGCGGTCGAGTCGGCCGGCTGGTTCGCGGTCACCGAGGCACTGGCGAACGTCACCAAGCACAGCGGTGCCCGTTCCGCCCGCGTCGACGGGCGGTACGCCGACGGTCTGTTGACCGTCGAGGTGTCGGACGACGGACGCGGCGGCGCCGATCCGGCGGGCGGCACCGGTCTCACCGGCCTGGCCGACCGGGTCTCCGTGGTCGACGGCACCCTGACGGTGAGCAGCCCGCCCGGAGGCCCGACCCTGCTGCGCGTGGAGATCCCGTGCACCCCGATCGGCCCGCGCGCCGAGGACCTCACACGCACCTCGGACCTCACGCACACCCCGGACCGCCCGTGAGGCCGCTGCGGGTGGTGCTCGCCGAGGACGGCGTACTGCTGCGCGAGGGCCTGATCGGCCTGTTGGAGCGCTTCGGCCACCAGGTGGTCGCCGCGGTGGGGGACGCCGGGGCGCTGAGCGCCGCCGTCGACGAGCACGTGCCGGACGTCGTCATCACCGACGTGCGGATGCCGCCCGGGCAGACCGACGAGGGCCTGCGGGCCGCCGTCGCGCTGCGCGCCCGGCGCCCCGGCCTGCCGGTGCTGGTGCTCAGCCAGTACGTGCAGCGCTCGTACGCCGCCGAGCTGCTGGACTCGGGGGACGGTTCCGGCGTCGGGTACCTGCTGAAGGACCGGATCGGGCAGGTCGAGGAGTTCGTGGCGGCGGTCGGCACGGTGGCGGCCGGCGGCACCGTGGTGGACCCGGAGGTGGTGCGCCAGCTGCTGCGGCGCCGGCGCGACCCGCTGGACCGGCTGACGCCGCGCGAGCGCGAGGTGCTGGCGCTGATGGCCGAGGGCAGGTCCAACGCGGCGATCTGCCGCGAGCTGGTGGTGTCCGAGGCGGCCGTGGGCAAGCACATCGGCAACATCCTGATGAAGCTGGACCTGCCCCCGGCGGAGGAGACCCACCGGCGGGTCCTGGCGGTGCTGGAGTTCCTCCGGGCCTGAGCGGCGGGCCGGTGGCGTTCACCCGGCCGGGCCCTCCCCGGCAGGGTCCTCCCCGGCGGCGGTGCGGTCGAGGACGGCCCGGACGACCGTCGGCCAGTCGGCCCGGTCCAGCCCGTGGCCGGCGTCCGGCAGGGGCAGGAGCCGCGCACCGGGGATCCGCTCCGCGAGGTCCTCGCCGTGCGGGAGCGGGAACATCGGGTCGGCCGTCCCGTGGACCACCAGGACGGGCACGGCGATCGAGGAGAGCGGCGCCCGGGTGGGGCCGCCCTCCGGCAGCGCGTCGTGGTTGCGGGCGGCGGCGATGTCGCGGGCCCGCCCGACCTCGTGGCGGGCCAGGTCCCGGACGGCGGCCTCGTCGAACGGACGCCGCCCCCCGGCGAGCAGGCGGGCGTACGCGACCAGGTGGCGGACCACTGCGTCGGCGTCCGAGGGGTCGGGGCCCGGGGCCGCGAGGAAGGCCATGAGCTCCTCGGCCGGCGCGGGCAGCGCCCGGTCGCCGGGCACGGCGGAGGAGGTGCTGATCAGGACGAGGGAGAGGACGCGGCCGGGGTCGTCGAGCGCGAGCAGCTGCGCGAGCGCTCCGCCGGCCGAGACGCCCACGACATGGGCGGCCGGGATGCCGTAGCCGTCGAGCACCCGGGCGGCGTCGGCGACCAGGTCCGCACCGGTGTAGCCGGGGCGGCCCGGCGGGTAGGTGGTCGAGCGGCCTGTGTCGCGGTGGTCGTAGCGGATCACGAAGCGGCGGCCTCCGGCGAGCAGCCGGCAGAAGCCCTCCTCCCACCAGAGCATCGAGGCGCCGATGCCCATGACGAGCAGGACGGGCGGATCCGCCCGGTCGCCGAAGGACTCGGTGCACAGCTCCACGCCGTCCCCGCCGACCGTCCGCTCGACCATCGCCGCGCCTCCTCCCGTGTCCCTCCACGGTGCCCGCGCCACGGCAGCACCGGAATCTGACGGCCCGTCGGGCTCGATCTCCGGTATCCGGACTGCTCAACGGCATGGCTGGCATATGCTGCTGGGCGGCCCGCCCCCGACCACCCGGCAAGGGGGCCACCGCACCCTCGGCAGGAGAGCCCGTGAGCCACGACCACGACATCGACCCCGCACCCCTGCCGGTGGCGGTGATCGGCCTCGGCGACATCGCGCAGAAGGCGTACCTCCCGGTGCTCACCGCCCAGCCGGGCCTCGACCTGAGGCTGATGACCCGCGACCGTGCCAAGCTGGACCGCCTCGGCGACGCCCACCGGATCGCGCACCGCTACACCGACCTCGGCGAGGTCATCGACAGCGGGATCCGGGCCGCCTTCGTGCACGCCTCCACCAGCCAGCACGTCCCGATCGTCGAGCAGCTGCTGACCGCCGGCGTCGACGTCTACGTGGACAAGCCGCTGGACCACACCCTGGACGGCGCCCGCCGGCTGGTCGACCTCGCCGAGCAGGCCGACCGTTCGCTGCTGGTCGGCTTCAACCGCCGGCACGCCCCCGGCTACCTGCTCGCCCAGGAACGGTCGCGCGACCTGATCGTGCTTCAGAAGCACCGCGAGGGGCTCCCGGAGTCCGCCCGTTCCGCCGTCTTCGACGACTTCATCCACGTGGTCGACACCCTGCGCTTCCTGGTGCCGGGCGAGATCGAGCACGTGGACGTCCGCTCCCGCAGCCGCGACGGCCTGATGGAGCACGTCGTGCTCACCCTGGCGGGCCAGGGCTTCACCGCCCTCGGCATCATGAACCGGATGAGCGGCGCCACCGAGGAGGTGCTGGAGGTCTCCGGCGGCGACTCCAAGCGCAGCGTCATCAACCTCGCCGAGATCGTCGACTTCCGCGGCCAGCCGACCGTCCGCCGCCGCGGCGACTGGGTGTCGGTCGCGCGCCAGCGCGGCATCGAACAGATCGTGCTGTCCTTCCTGGAGTCCGTCCGGGCCGGCAAGGTGCTCTCCGCGCGGGACGCGCTGCGCACCCACGAGCTGTGCGAGCACGTCGTCGAGCAGATCGAGGCCCAGGCCTGACGGACCGCCACCGGCCGGTGGCGGTCGCGCCGGCGCCCCCGGCCGGCCCGTGGAGCGGGCCGTACGGGGGCACCCGTGCGCGAGGCTCAGCTGTTGGTGCAGACGTTGCCGGCCGGCGGGTTCAGCAGGCCGATCAGGTTGATGCTGTTCCCGCAGGCGTTGACGGGAATGTGGATCGGAACCTGAACCACGTTGCCGGACAGCACGCCCGGGGAGTCGGTGGCCGTGCCGACGGCGCTCGCGTCTGCGTTGGCCACGCCGGCCGAGCCGAGCACGAGAGCACCGGCGGCGACGGTCAGCGCGAGAGCCTTGCGGATGTCCTTCACGGTCTTCTCCAATTCGGGAGGGGACGTTCCTGGGTGGAACCCGGGCGCCGGGCCGACGGCCTGCCGGCCGGGCGGCGCCCGACACCCAGTCTTGGCACGGCGGGGCGGAACGGTCCTCCGGGCACGCGCGAGGTTCGCCCGCCCGGGTGGGAATCTCCACGACCACTGGGCCATCGGCGCTACTCGGGACCCCGCTTCTGATTACGGGCTGTGACGACCCGTCGGATTCGGGCCCGCACCACCCCCGTGCGGCCACGGCCCTCGCCGGACGAACCGTTCCACCGGGCCGCCCGTCGACCGGACTCCCGGGGCGGCCGGGAACCGGCTCCGGAACCGGTTCCGGGCCAAAACAAGCATGCATGCTTGATTTATTCACGGGCCGCTGCCAGGCTGCTGCACGACCAGCGCAGGGGAGGCGGGCATGCTCAGGATCGGCAATGCGTCCGGGTTCTACGGCGACCGGTTCGCCGCGTTCGAGGAGATGCTCACCGGTGGACCGCTGGACGTGCTGACCGGCGACTACCTCGCCGAGCTCACCATGCTCATCCTCGCCCGCGACCGGCTGAAGGACCCGGGCCTCGGCTACGCCAAGACCTTCCTCCGGCAGGCCGAGCAGTGCCTCGCGCTCGCCGCCGAACGCGGCGTCAAGCTCGTCGTCAACGCCGGCGGACTCAACCCCGCCCGGCTCGCCGAGGCGGTCGCCGAACTCGCCGCCAAGCAGGGCCTCGCACTGCGCACCGGCCACGTCCTCGGCGACGACCTGCTCGCCCGCGCCGCGGAGTTCGGCCCCCGGCCCGGCCTGCTCGCCGCCAACGCCTACCTCGGCGGGGCCGGCATCGCCGCCTGCCTGCGCGGCGGCGCCGACGTCGTCGTCACCGGCCGGGTCACCGACGCCGCGCTCGTCACCGGCCCCGCCATGGCCCACTTCGGCTGGGGACCCGACGACCTCGACCCGCTCGCCGGCGCCGTCGTCGCCGGCCACGTCCTCGAGTGCGGCGCCCAGGCCACCGGCGGCAACTACGCCTTCTTCCGCGAGCACCTCGGCCCCGGCGCCGACCCCCGCCCCGGCTTCCCGCTCGCCGAGATCCACGCCGACGGCAGCAGCGTCATCACCAAGCACCCCGGCACCGGCGGCGCCGTCACCGTCGAGACCGTCACGGCCCAGCTGCTCTACGAGACCGCCGGACCGCGCTACGCCGGACCGGACGTGACGGCCCGCCTGGACACCGTCCGGCTCGCCCAGCAGGGGCCCGACCGGGTGCTCGTCGAGGGCGTCCGCGGCGAGGCACCGCCGCCCGGCCTCAAGGTCGGCCTCAACCGGCTCGGCGGCTACCGCAACGAGGTCGTCTTCGTCCTCACCGGCCTCGACGTCGAGGCCAAGGCCGACCTGGTGCGCCGCCAGTTCGAGCAGGCGCTCACCCGCCGGCCCGCCGAACTCCGCTGGACCCTCGCCCGCACCGACCACCCCGACGCCGACACCGAGGAGGCGGCCTCCGCGCTGCTGCGCCTCACCGTCCGCGACCCCGACGAGCGGGCCGTCGGCCGGGCCGTCGGCGCCGCCGCCGTCGAACTCGGCCTCGCCGGCTACCCCGGCTTCCACCTCACCGCACCGCCCGGCCCCGGCACCCCGTACGGCGTCTTCGAGACCGCGTACACCGACCGGCGCGGCGTCCCGCACACCGCGGTGCTGCCCGACGGCACCGCCCGGCCCGTCCCCGCACCCGACCGCACCCGGCCGCTCGAACCGCTCGCCGAACCGCCGATGCCGGAGCCGCTGCCCGCCGGGCCGACCCGCCGCGCCCCGCTCGGCCTGGTCGCCGGCGCCCGCAGCGGCGACAAGGGCGGCGACGCCAACCTCGGCGTCTGGGCCCGCACCGAGGACGGCTGGCGCTGGCTCGCCCACACCCTCACCACCGACCTGCTGCGCCGACTGCTCCCCGAGACCGCCGCACTGACGGTGGAACGGCACCTACTGCCCAACCTGCGGGCCGTCAACTTCACCATCGCCGGGCTGCTCGGCGAGGGAGTCGCCGCACAGGCCCGTTTCGACCCGCAGGCCAAGGCGCTGGGGGAGTGGCTGCGCTCCCGGCACCTCGACATCCCGGAGGCCCTCCTGTGACCGTCCTCCCCACCCGCCTCGACCCCGGCGGCGCCGAGCACACCGCCCACCGGGCCGCGATGCTGGAGAAGCTCGCCGCCCTCGACGCCGAACACGCCAAGGCGCTGGCCGGCGGCGGCCCCCGCTACGTCGAGCGGCACCGCAACCGCGGCAAGCTGCTCGCCCGCGAGCGCATCGAACTCCTCCTCGACCAGGACTCGCCGTTCCTGGAGCTCTCCCCGCTCGCCGCCTGGGGCAGCGACCACCCGGTCGGCGCCGCCCTGGTCACCGGCATCGGGGTGATCGAGGGCACGGTCTGCGTCATCACCGCCAACGACCCGACCGTGCGCGGCGGCGCCAGCAACCCGTGGACGCTGAAGAAGGCGCTGCGGGCCAACGAGGTCGCCCTGCACAACCGGCTGCCGCTGGTGAACCTGGTCGAGTCCGGCGGCGCCGACCTGCCCAGCCAGAAGGAGATCTTCATCCCCGGCGGGGCGCTCTTCCGCGACCTCACCCGGCTCTCCGCCGCCGGCATCCCGACGGTCGCCGTCGTCTTCGGCAACTCCACCGCCGGCGGCGCCTACGTGCCCGGCATGTCCGACCACACCGTGCTGGTGCGCGAGCGCGCCAAGGTCTTCCTCGGCGGCCCGCCGCTGGTCAAGATGGCCACCGGCGAGGAGGCCGACGAGGAACGGCTCGGCGGCGCCGACATGCACGCCCGCACCTCCGGCCTCGCCGACCACGTCGCCGAGGACGAGCCGGACGCCTGCCGGATCGCCCGCCGGATCGTCAAACGGCTGCACTGGCAGCGCAGCGGCCCGCTGCCCGACACCACCGCCGAGCCGCCGAAGTACGACGAGGAGGAGCTGCTCGGCATCGTCCCCGGCGACCTGCGGGTGCCCTTCGACCCGCGCGAGGTCATCGCCCGGATCGTCGACGGCTCCGACTTCGACGAGTTCAAGCCGCTGTACGGGCCGAGCCTGGCCACCGGCTGGGCCACCGTGCACGGCTACCCCGTCGGCATCCTCGCCAACGCGCAGGGCGTGCTCTTCAGCGCCGAGTCGCAGAAGGCCGCCCAGTTCATCCAGCTCGCCAACCAGCGCGACATCCCGCTGCTCTTCCTGCACAACACCACCGGCTACATGGTCGGCGAGGCCTACGAGCAGGGCGGCATCATCAAGCACGGCGCGATGATGATCAACGCGGTCTCCAACTCGCGCGTCCCGCACCTGTCCGTGCTGATGGGCGCCTCCTACGGCGCCGGGCACTACGGCATGTGCGGGCGGGCCTACGAGCCGCGCTTCCTGTTCGCCTGGCCGAGCGCCAAGTCCGCGGTGATGGGCCCGCAGCAGCTCGCCGGGGTGCTGTCCATCGTCGCCCGGCAGTCCGCCGCCGCCAAGGGCACCCCGTACGACGAGGACGCCGACGCGGCGATCCGCGCCATGGTCGAGCAGCAGATCGAGGCCGAGTCGCTGCCCGCCTTCCTCTCCGGACGGCTCTACGACGACGGCGTCATCGACCCACGGGACACCAGGACCGTGCTCGGACTCTGCCTCTCCGCCGTGCACAGCGGCCCCGTCGAGGGCGCCCGCGGCTACGGCGTCTTCCGGATGTAGCTTCTCGTGGAGGAACGACCCAAGTGATCACCTCTCTGCTGGTCGCCAACCGCGGCGAGATCGCCCGGCGGATCTTCCGCACCTGCCGCGACCTCGGCATCGCCACCGTCGCCGTGCACTCCGACCCGGACGCCGACGCCCCGCACGTCCGGGAGGCCGACACCGCCGTCCGTCTCCCCGGCGCCGCCCCCGCCGACACCTACCTCCGGGCCGACCTGCTGATCGCCGCCGCCCGCGCCGCCGGCGCGGACGCCGTCCACCCCGGTTACGGCTTCCTCTCCGAGAACGCCGACTTCGCGCAGGCCGTCCTCGACGCCGGACTCGCCTGGATCGGGCCGCCGCCCGCCGCGATCGCCGCCATGGGCTCCAAGACCGCGGCCAAACGGCTGATGGCCGCGGCCGGCGTACCCGTCCTCACCGTCGGCGCCGAACCCGCCGAGGCCGACCTGCCGCTGCTCGTCAAGGCTGCGGCCGGCGGCGGCGGACGCGGCATGCGGATCGTCCGCGACCTCGCCGAACTGCCCGCCGCGCTCGCCGCAGCCCGCGCCGAAGCCCTCTCCGCGTTCGGCTCCGACGAGGTCTTCTGCGAGCCGTACCTGCCCACCGGCCGGCACGTCGAGGTCCAGCTGATGGCCGACACCCACGGCACCGTGTGGGCCGTCGGCGACCGCGACTGCTCCCTGCAGCGCCGCCACCAGAAGGTGATCGAGGAGGCCCCCGCCCCCGGCCTCACCGCACGGCAGCGCACCGAACTCCACCGCGCCGCCGTCGACGCCGCCCGGGCCATCGGCTACGTCGGCGCCGGAACCGCCGAATTCCTGCTCGCCCCCGACGGCCGGCTCGCCTTCCTGGAGATGAACACCCGCCTCCAGGTCGAACACCCCGTCACCGAATGCGTCACAGGCCTCGACCTGGTCGCCCTGCAGATCGCCGTCGCCGAGGGCGAGGCCCTGCCCGCCGAACCGCCCGCCACCACCGGCCACGCCGTCGAGGTCCGCCTCTACGCCGAGGACCCGGCCCGCGACTGGCAGCCCCAGACCGGCACCCTGCACCGCCTCGCCCTCGCCCACCCGCACACCGAATTCACCACCGGCGGGGCCACCGCCGGACTGCGCCTGGACTCCGGCGCCGAGGACGGCACCACCGTCACCGTGCACTACGACGCCATGCTCGCCAAGGTCGTCGCCTGGGCCCCCACCCGGGCCGCCGCCGCCCGCCGGCTCGCCGACGCGCTCGGCCGCGCCCGGATCCACGGCCCCGCCACCAACCGCGACCTGCTCGTCCGCGCCCTGCGCCACCCCGCCTTCCTGGAAGCCCGGCTGCACACCGGCTTCCTCACCGAACACGCCGCCGACCTCACGGCCCCCGACGGCAAGGACACCCCGCTCGCCGCCCTCGCCGCCGCCCTCGCCGACGCCGCCTCCCGCCGCACCGCGCTGCCCTCCGGCTGGCGCAACCTGCCCTCCCAGCCGCAGGTCAAGCGGTACCGCGCCGCCGACGGCGGCGAATGGGAGGTCCGCTACCGGATCGGCCGCCACGGGCTCGACGCCGAGGGCCATCCCGGCACCCGGTTGCTCCACTCCGCCCCGGACCTGGTCGTCCTGGAGACGGGCACCCTGCGGCAGACCTTCCACGTCGCCGCCCACGGCACCGGCGTCTGGGTCGACGGGTCGAACGGCGCCACCGCCCTCACCGCCCTCGACCGCTTCCCCGACCCGGCGCAGCGGACCGACCCCGGCGCCCTGCTCGCCCCCATGCCCGGCACCGTCGTCCGCACCGCCGCCGCGGTCGGCGACACCGTCACCGCCGGACAGCCGCTGCTCTGGCTGGAGGCGATGAAGATGGAGCACCGGGTCACCGCCCCCGCCGACGGGCTGCTCACCGAACTCCGCGTCGCCCCCGGCCAGCAGGTCGAGCCCGGCGCCGTCCTCGCCGTCGTCCAGCCCGCCTGAGCCCCGCACACCCCGTACGGCACCCACCCTCACCGCCCGGAAGGACGCCGCATGTCCGCACCGCGCACCACCGCAGGCACCCTCGTCGAGACCCCCGAACAGCTGGCCCTGCGCCGGGCCGTCGCCGACCTCGCCGCCCGCTTCGGCCCCGCCTGGTTCCAGGCCAAGGCCCGCGCCGGCGAGTACGCCGACGAACTGTGGGCCGAAGCCGGCAAACTCGGCTACCTCGGCGTCAACCTGCCCGCCGAGTACGGCGGCGGGGGCGCCGGCATCACCGAACTCGCCATCGTCCTCGAAGAGCTCGGCGCCGGCGGCTGCCCGCTGCTGATGCTCGTCGTCTCACCCGCCATCTGCGGCACCGTCATCGCCCGTTACGGCACCGAGGAACAGCGCCGCCGCTGGCTTCCCGGCCTCGCCGACGGCACCCGCCGGATGGCCTTCGGCATCACCGAACCCGACGCCGGCTCCAACTCCCACCGGATCGCCACCGTCGCCCGCCGTGACGGCGAGGACTGGCTGCTCACCGGCCGCAAGGTCTTCATCTCCGGCATCGACCACGCCGACGCCGTGCTCTTCGTCGCCCGCACCGAGGACGCCCGCACCGGGCGGCTGCGGCCCTCGCTCTTCGTCGTCCCCCGGGACACCCCCGGCTTCGAGTACCGGGCCATCCCGATGGAGCTGGTCGCCGCGGAGAAGCAGTTCCAGGTCTTCCTGGACGACGTCCGGCTGCCCGCGGACGCCCTGGTCGGCGACGAGGACGCGGGCCTGCTGCAGCTCTTCGCCGGCCTCAACCCCGAACGGATCATGACCGCGGCGTTCTCCATCGGCGCCGCCCGCCGCGCCCTCGACACCGCCGTCGACTACGCCCGCACCCGCACCGTCTGGGACACCCCGATCGGCGCCCACCAGGGCATAGCCCACCCGCTCGCCCAGTGCGCCATCGAGGTCGAACTCGCCCGGCTGATGACCCAGAAGGCCGCCCACCTGTACGACGCCGGGGACGACCTCGCGGCGGGCGAAGCCGCGAACATGGCCAAGTACGCCGCGGCGGAAGCCGCCTGCCGGGCCGTCGACCAGGCCGTCCAGACCCTCGGCGGCAACGGCCTCACCCAGGAGTACGGCCTCGCCGCCCTCCTCACCGTCACCCGCGTCGGCCGGGTCGCCCCGGTCAGCCGCGAGATGGTCCTCAACTACGTCGCCCAGCACACCCTCGGCCTGCCCCGCTCGTACTAGGAGGTCACGAGGTCAGGGGCGCGGGAACTGCGCAATCGGGATGCGGCCCACGTACAGATCCGGGCTTGGCCCGTGCTGTCCTGGTACCCGGTCCCGGACTGCGCAGTTCCGCCCCCAGCCTTCGGCCGGGAGGTGCCCCCAGCGCCCCTGAGTGGTCGCCCTCGTTTCGTGCTGTACGCCCTCTGGGCGGCGGGGCGGAAAACGGGCAGGCTGTCACCCGGCAACCTGGCAGCACCGCGAGCTCCCCACCACCCCCGCCGGAGGTATGCATGGTGTTCCGCAGCGACCACCCCGAGATCGAGCCCGTCGACCTGCCGATCCACGACGCCGTCCTCGGTGACCTGAACGGCCGGGCCGAGCTGCCCGCCCTGGTCGACGGCGTCACCGGCCGCACCCTCAGCTACGCCGAGCTCGACCTCGCCGCCCGCCTGACCGCGGCCGGCCTCGCCGAGGCGGGTGTCCGCCAGGGGGACGTGGTCGCGCTGTTCAGTCCGAACACCATCGCCTGGCCGGTCGCCTTCTACGGCGCGACCCGCACCGGCGCCACCGTCACCACGGTCAGTTCACTCGCCACCGCGGGTGAACTCGCCGGGCAGTTGCGCGACAGCGGCGCCCGCTGGATCGTCACCGTCTCCGCCTTCCTGCCGGTCGCGACCGAGGCCGCCGCCGCGCTCGCCGCCGAGGGCCGCCCGATCGCGGAGGTCTTCGTCTGCGACGAGGCCCCCGGCCACCGCTCGCTCGCCGACCTCGCCGCGACCACCGCGGCGGAGCCCGCCCCGCGGATCGACGCCGGCGACCTCGCCGTGCTGCCGTACTCCAGCGGCACCACCGGCCTGCCGAAGGGCGTGATGCTGACCCACCGGTCGATCGGCTCGAACCTGGCGCAGACCGACTCGGTGCACGCCACCGCCGCCGGCGAGCGGATCATCGCCGTGCTGCCCTTCTTCCACATCTACGGCCTGACGGCGCTGCTCAACCATCCGCTGCGCTGCGGCTCGACCGTCGTCGTGCTGCCCCGTTTCGACCTGGAGCAGTTCCTGCGGACCATCCAGGAGCAGCGGATCGAGGGCGTCTTCGCGGCCCCGCCGATGGTCCTCGCGCTGGCCAAGCACCCGCTGGTCGACCGGTACGACCTGTCCTCGGTGAAGTACGTGCTCAGCGCCGCCGCCCCGCTGGACGCCGAGCTCGCGGACGCCGCCGCCCGCCGGCTCGGCCTGCCGCGCATCCACCAGGGCTACGGCATGACCGAGCTCTCCCCGGTCACCCACGTCGTCCCGCTGGACGACCCGGCGCCGCCGCCCGGCACGGTCGGGAAGATGGTGGCCTCCACCGAGCTGAGGATCGTCTCGCTGGACGACCCCGACACCGACCTGTCGACGGGTCAGCGCGGCGAGCTGCTCTTCCGCGGTCCGCAGGTGATGAAGGGCTACTTCGGCCGCCAGTCGGAGACCGACGCGATGCTGGACGCCGACGGCTGGCTGCACACCGGTGACGTCGGCTACGTCGACGAGGACGGCTACCTCTTCGTCGTCGACCGGGTGAAGGAGCTGATCAAGTACAAGGGGTACCAGGTCGCGCCCGCCGAGCTGGAGGCGCTGCTGCTCACCCACCCGGAGATCGCGGACGCCGCGGTGGTCGGTGTCACCGGCGAGGACGGCACCGAGCGCCCGAAGGCCTTCGTGGTGCGGGCCCCCGGCAGCGAGCTGACCGGGGCCCAGGTCCAGGAGTACGTGGCGGCGCAGGTGGCCCCGTACAAGAAGGTGCGGGCGGTGGAGTTCCTCGACGCGGTGCCGAAGTCCGCGAGCGGCAAGATCCTCCGCCGCGAGCTGCGGGCCCGCCCGTCCGCCACCGGCGCGCCGGCGATCTGAGAGGATCGGGCGCAACCGCCGTACACCGCCACCGGAAAGCCAGGCCATGACCGCCCACGCCGCCGCCCTGCGCACCCCGCAGCAGGACCGAAGCCGCGCCACCCGCCGCCGCCTGCTGGAGGCCGCCGTGGAGTGCCTGGCCGAGCTGGGCTGGCAGGGTTCGACGGTCGCCGTGGTCGCCGAGCGGGCCGGGGTGACGCGGGGCGCCGCCCAGCACCACTTCCCGACCCGCGAGGACCTCTTCACGGCGGCCGTCGAGCACGTCGCCGACGAGCGGCTGGCCCAGGTGCGGGCCAGCGCCGAGCAGCTGCCGCCGGCCGGTCCGGGGCGCACCGAGGCCGTGGTCTCCATGATCGTCCGGCTCTACACCGGTCCGCTGTTCCGCGCCGCGCTGCACCTGTGGGTGGCCGCCGCCACCGAGGACGCGCTGCGCGAGCGGATCGTCGCGCTGGAGAACCACGTCGGCCGGGAGTCCCACCGGGCCGCCGTGGAGTTCCTCGGCGCGGACGAGTCCCGGCCCGGGGTGCGGGAGACCGTGCAGGCCACCATGGACATGGCCCGGGGCCTCGGCCTGGCCAACCTGCTGACCGACGACGGGGCCCGCCGGGCCGGGATCGTCCGCCAGTGGGCCGGGCTGCTGGAGGCGGCACTGGCCGGCGGGGGACCGGCCGCGGACGGTCCGGCCGGCGGGAGATCGGCGTGCTGAGTACGAACAGACCGCGCCCGGCCGGACGGCGACCCGCAGTCGCCGTCCGGCCGGGCTTTGTGCAGTCTGGTGGGGACCGGATTGGCCGGCCTCCCACCGGGAAGGTACCGGGCAGGTGAACTCCTGAAGATGCACGGATTCGACTGGACCGCCACCGACGGCGCCGGCCGCGGTGAGGCGGGCGCCGCTTCGGCGCGCCTGGCCGGACACCGGCTGGTGCCGCTCGCCACCGCCCTCCTCCAGGAGGACGGCCGCATCCTGCACTGGAGCGAGGAGGCCGAGGCGCTCTCCGGCCACTCCGCCGAGGACGCCGTCGGCTCCTACGCGGCCGAACTGCTCGTCCCCGAGGGCCGGCGGCAGGCGGCCGACGAGCTGTTCAAGCAGATCATGGCGGGCTCCGGCTGGTCCGGCATCCACCCGATCCGGCACCGGGACGGCTCCGACGTCGAGATCGAGTTCCACACCTACCCGATCGCCGGCCCCGGCGGTCAGCACCTGCTGCTGGTCACCGGCTCCGACGTCCGCGCGCTGCGCCAGGTGGAGGCGGACCTCGCCGTCCTCGACGGCATCTTCAACCAGTCCCCGATCGGGATGGCGGTCTACGACACCGACCTGCGCTTCGTCCGGCTCAACCACGCCCTCGCCAAGATCAACGGCGTGCCGGTGGACGAGCACATCGGCCGCCGCGTCTCCGGCGTGCTGCCCGGCCTCAACAGCGCCGAGATCGAGGCCGTGATGCGCCAGGTGCTCACCACCGGCCGCCCGATCGTCGACGCCCGCTCGCACGGCCGCACCCCCGGCGAGCCGCGCCGCGACCGCGCCTGGTCCGCCTCCTACTTCCGGCTGGAGGACTCCACCGGCCGGGTGCTCGGCGTCAGCTCCTCGCTGATCGACGTCACCGAGCGCTTCCAGGCCGAGGCGCGCGCCGCCCGCGCCCAGGAGCGCCTCGCCCTGCTCGCCGAGGCCACCGCCCGCATCGGCACCACCCTCGACCTGCAGCGCACCGCCGAGGAACTGATCGAGGCGGTCATCCCGCGGTTCGCCGACTTCGCCACCGTCGACCTGCTGGAGCCGGTGCTGCGCGGCGAGGAGCCCGCCCCCATCCAGCCCGACAAGCCGATCCTCGTCCGCGCCGTCGCCGTCGGCGAGGCCTACGAGGCCGGGCTCACCCGGGCCGCCGACGCCGTCGGGGCGACGACCGAGTACGACGCCCAACGCGTCTACACCCAGTGCCTGCGCAGCGGCCGGCCGCTGCTGCGCTCGCACGTCGACGAGGAGGTGCTGCGCGGCCTGGTGCCGACCTCCGACCGGGTGGGTCCGGGCATCGCCGCGGGCGTCCACTCGTACCTGATGGTGCCGGTGCTGGCCCGCGGGATGGTGCTCGGCGGCGCCGAGTTCGTCCGCACCCGCAACCCGGAGCCGTTCACCGCGGCGGACGTGGCGCTCGCCGAGGAACTCGTCGCCCGCGCCGCCCTCGCCATCGACAACGCCCGGCTGTACCGCCGCGAGCGCGAGACCGCCCTCACCCTGCAGCGCAGCCTGCTGCCGCAGGAGATCCACCGCACCCTCGGCCTGGAGATCGCCCACCGCTACCTGCCGAGCAGCCTGGTCTCCGAGGTCGGCGGCGACTGGTTCGACGTGGTGCCGCTCTCCTGCGGCCGGGTCGCCCTGGTCGTCGGCGACGTGATGGGCCACGGCATCCGGGCCGCCGCCACCATGGGCCAGCTGCGCACCGTCGCCCGCACCCTGGCCACCCTCGACCTGCCGCCCGAGCAGGTGCTCACCCGCCTCGACGAGACCGCCAACGCCATCGGCGAGGGCCAGTTCGCCACCTGCATCTGCCTGGTCTACGACCCCGTGGACCGCACCTGCACGGTCGCCTCGGCCGGGCACCTGCCGCCCGTCCGGGTCGCCCCGGACGGCACCGCCAGCACGGTCGACCTGCCGCCCGGCGTCCCGCTCGGCATCGGCGGTGCGGGTTTCGAGAGCGTCGAGTTCACCCTGCCGGTCGGTGCGACCGTCGCCCTCTACACCGACGGACTGATCGAACGGCGGGGCCAGGACATCGACGAGGGCATCGCGCTGCTCGCCCGCACCCTGGCCGGCCGGCCGCGGACCCTGGAGGAGAGCGCCGACGCGGTGCTCGCCGCGCTGGTCGCCGAGGGCACGGACGACGACATCGCGATGATCCTCGCCCGCGCGCTGCCCGTCCCCGCCGAGCGGATCGCCACCCTCGACCTCCCGGGCGAGGGCCCGCTGCCCGCGCAGGCCCGCCGCTTCACCCGGGCCACCCTGCAGGCCTGGGGCCTGGCCGGGCACTCGGACTTCGCGGAACTGATGGTCAGTGAACTCGTCACCAACGCGCTGCTGCACGCCGACGCGCCGCGCCGGCTGCGGCTCTACCGCGACGACCGCACGCTGACCGTCGAGGTCTCCGACGCCGGCAGCCAGTCGCCGCGGCTGCGCTCCTCGGCCGAGGAGGACGAGGGCGGCCGCGGGATGCACCTGGTCAGCGAACTCGCCCACCGCTGGGGCACCCGCCCCACCAAGGAGGGCAAGGTGGTCTGGGCCGAGGTCGAACTCCCTTACCGCGCCGGATAGTTGTTCGAGGAATTCGCCGATTTCCCGCACGGTGCCCGCTGCCGGGCCCGACGATGGAGGTCCGAGCACGAGCGGCGCGCGGCCGACCGGCCCCGCGGCGGCAGAGGGGGATCCGAGCGCATGCCCGTGCACCTGGGGGAGCGGTACACGCTGTCCTTCGCCTGCCTGGCCGAGGTGAAGTCGGCCGGCACCGTGGTCACCACCCGGTGGAAGGTCAGCCAGCTGTCCTCGCCGGAGTACCTCCGCCCGCGCGAGGGCGCCGCCACGACCCTCTTCCGCTGCCCGACCTGCCGGACGGACTTCACCGTCCGGGTGGAGAGCCTGGCCATGGCCCGGGCGAAGCGGCTCGCCAACCTGGTGGCCGGCGTGGTGCTGCTCGCCCTGCTGCTGCTCTGGGTGCCGATGCTGGTGCACTACGGCGGGCAGACGGTGGACGAGTCCCGGGCCGACTCGACCGCCGGCACCATCGGCCTGCTCGTCCTGGCGACGGCCGCCTCGTTCGTCGGCGGCCTGACCGCCTTCAAGGTGGGCCGTGCCTACACCGGGATCAACAAGCTGCGCAGGACCACCGGCGAGGGCCGGCCCTCCGTCCGGGTGAGGGGCCACACGTTCTGGCCGTAGCGGGCGTCAGCCGCCGTCGGTGCCGCGGGACCTGACGCCGGGCCAGTCGAGGCGGAGCTGCTGGGCACGGGGCAGCGAGGCGACCACCAGGTCGTACGAGTCCTCGATCATGTCCAGGACCAGCCGGGCGGGCAGCGAGCCGTCCAGCAGCACGGTGTTCCAGTGGCGCTTGTTGAGGTGCCAGCCGCCGGTGATCGCCGGGTGCTCGGCCCGCAGCCGGACGGCCAGGTCGGGATCGCACTTGAGGCTCACCGACAACGGCGAGCCCTCCAGCGCGCTGAGGGCGAACATCTTCCCGCCGACCTTGAACACCGAGGTCTCGGCGTTGAACGGGAAGGTCTCCTCGGCGCCGTTCAGTGCCAGGCAGGCCGTCTTGAGGGCTTCGGGCGTCATGCCCCCAGTCTGCCCCGCCGCACCGACAGCCCGTCGGACGGGCCGCCGGTGCGGCGGAGGGGTGCGGTCACGAGGTGTCCGCACCCCGCGCGCCTGCCGGCACCAGCAGGCGCAGCGCACCCGGCACCACCTCGACCTGCACCGGCAGCGGGCCGATGTACTCGCCGTCGGCGTAGGCGGTGATGCCGGGGGACTCGATGCGCAGCGAGGAGGTCCGGTGGATCTCGACCTCCTCGTGCTGCACGTGGGTGCCCTTGAAGACGGTCGGGAAGAACCTGGCCACCTTCAGCCGCGGCATCGCCCGGACGACCGTCAGGTCGAACAGCCCGTCGGCCGGGTCGGCCTGCGGGCACATCCGCATGCCGCCGCCGTAGCTGCTGGTGTTGCCCACCGCGGCGAGCACGAGGTCGCGCTCGATCACCGTGCCGTCCGCCAGTACCAGGCGGAACGGCAGCGGCCGCAGGTTGGCGAATTCGACCAGGATCGCCAGGTTGTAGCGCATCCGGCCGCGCGGCCACCGCAGCCGGTTGGTGCGGTCGCTGACCAGCGAGTCGAAGCCGGTGGCGAGCACCGAGCCGAACCAGCGCCCGGTGCCGTCCGCGGTGGTGGCCCGGCCCAGGTCGACGGTGGCGGTGCGGCCCGCGGCGATCACGTCGGCGGCCGTCTCCGGGTCGCCGAGCGGCAGCCCGTACGCCCGGGCGTGGTCGTTGCCGGTGCCGGCCGGGACGATGCCCAGCGGGGTGCCGGTGCCGGCCAGGGCCTGCAGCGCGAGGCTGATCATGCCGTCGCCACCGGCGGTGACCAGGGCGTCCACACCGCGGCCGACCGCCTCCCGGGCGAGCCGGATCGCGTCCTCGGGGTCGGCGCCCGCCGTGTTCAGCACCTCGATGCCGTGCTCCCGCAGCCGGGCGGTGGCCCGGCGGGCGGCCTTCTCGGCGTGCCCGCCGCCCGCGGCGGGGTTGGTGAGCACCATGACGCTGCGGGGCGGCCGGCCGGCCGCGGCGGCGGTCACGGGATCAGCTTGCCGGGGTTGAGGATGCCGACCGGGTCGACGGCGTCCTTGACGGCGCGGAGGATCTTCACACCGAGCGGGCCGATCTCCTGCTCCATCCACGGGCGGTGGTCGGCGCCGACCGCGTGGTGGTGGGTGATGGTGCCGCCGTTCGCCATGATGGCGTCGCAGGCGGCGCGCTTGGCCGCGTCCCACTGGGCGATCGGGTCGCCCTGCTGGGCGCCGACCACGGTGAAGTAGAGCGAGGCGCCCGTCGGGTAGACGTGCGAGATGTGGCAGAGCACCAGGCCGTTGGCGCCGAGCCCGGCCTGCAGCGCGGCCGTGACGGCCGTCCGGAGCCGGTCCAGGTTCGCCCAGTCGGTGGCGGTCTCCAGGGTCTCGCAGAGCGCGCCGCTGTCCAGCAGCGCGTCGCGCAGGTACGGGGCGGAGAACCGGCCGTGCTCCCAGCCGACGGCCGGCTCGGCGCCCAGCGAGGTGCCGCCGGCGGCGAGCATGACGGCCCGGGTCCGCTCGTGGCGGGCCTCGGCCTGCTCCTCGGTGCCCTCGAAGACGGTGACGGCCAGGCAGCCGCCGGTGACCTGGGTGCCGCCGATCTTCTCGGTCATCGCCAGGTTGACGGCGGTCTCGGCCTCGTCCGACAGCCGGATCACCGTCGGGCCGGTGTCCTGCTGCTCGACGGCGCGCAGTGCGGCGGCGCCGGTGGCGAAGTCGGGGAAGCTCCAGGCCTCGTGGACCTTGGCGGCGGGCAGCGGGTGGATCCGCACCCGTACCCGGGTGATGACGCCGAAGACGCCCTCGGAGCCGAGGAACAGCTCGCGCAGGTCCGGGCCGGCGGCCGAGGCGGGGGCGCGGCCCAGGTCCAGCACCCCGGCCGGGGTGACCACGCGCAGACCGCGGACCATCTCGTCGAAGCGGCCGTGGCCGGCCGAGTCCTGGCCGGAGGAGCGGGTGGCGGCGAAGCCGCCGACGGTCGCGTAGCGGAAGCTCTGCGGGTAGTGGCCGAGCTCCCAGCCGCGCTCGGCGAGCAGTTCCTCGGCGCGCGGGCCGGTGAGGCCGGCGCCGAGCACCGCCTCGCCGGAGACCTCGTCGAGCGCGTGCAGGGCGTCCAGGCGGCGCAGGTCGAGCGAGACGACGGCGCTGAAGGAGCCGCGGACGGGGTCGAGGCCGCCGACCACGCTGGTGCCGCCGCCGAAGGGCACCACGGCGATCCGGCGCTCGGCGCAGACCGCGAGGACGGCGGCGATCTCCTCCTCGTCGCCGGGCAGCAGCACGGCGTCCGGCGCGTCCTGCGGCTCGCGGCTGCGGCGGCGCAGCAGGTCCGGGGTGGACTTGCCGCCGGCCCGGGGCAGCCGGTCCGCGTCGGCCGTGCTGAGGTGCGCGGCGCCGACCACGGCGGCGAGGGCGGCGACGTCCTCGGCGGCGAGGGCGGAGGGCCGCAGCCGGACGTCCTCGGCGGCGAGCGGCTCGGCCGCGGCGTCCGCCGAGACGCCGAGGGCGGCGGCCAGCAGGCCCTTGACGTCCTCGGGGAGCGGCTTGGCGAGGGCCGGGTCGCCCCAGGCGTCCCACTTCATCGGGGGGAGGGGCAGCGCGGCGGCGCCGTCCTGACCTGCTTGCGTCTCAGATGCCATGCGTTACAGTATTACGCATTATGTCAAGCAGTAACGAGACCGGGCCGACGGGCCCCGCCGCACCGGCGACGAGCACCGACGACGCGATCCTCGACGCCGCCGCCCACCTGGTCGTCCACCTCGGCGTCCAGCGCACCCAACTGGCGGAGATCGCCCGCCGCGCCGGGGTCAGCCGGCCGACCGTCTACCGGCGCTGGCCGGACGTCCGCGCGGTCATCGGCGCCCTGCTCACCCGCGAGATCCGCCGCACCCAGGAGCAGGTCGTCCTCACCGGAGAGGACCGCGAGGCCTTCGTCGACGCCGTCGTCGAGGTCGCCGTCCGGCTGCGCGACCACCCCGTGATCGGCGCCCTGCTGCACTCCGACACGATCACCGAGTACGTCGTCGAACGGCTCGGCACCAGCCAGCGCGGCCTGCTCGACGCCATCGGCGCCGCCGTCCTCCAGGGCCAGCGGCACGGCTCCATCCGCGCCGGCGAACCCACCGAGATGGCCGCCATGGTGCTGCTCATCGCCCAGTCCACCGTCCAGTCGCACCGCATGGTCGCGCAGCTGCTGCCCGAGCAGGCCTGGCGCCGCGAACTGGCCCGCGCCCTGAACGGCTACCTCGCCCCCTGACCTCCGCCGCCACCCGACGCCGCCGCCCGCCGTACCCCCGCTGCCTCCGACCCGAACGGATACCCCGCGCCGTGACCTCTGCCGCTGCCGCCTCCGCAGCCGGATTCGCCGGAACCAGCGCCCTCAACGCCCGCCGCCGGACGGCCGAACTCGCCGCCCTCGGCGACGTCCCGGACATCGACCTGCTGGTCGTCGGCGGCGGCATCACCGGCGTCGGCACCGCCCTCGACGCGGCCGCCCGCGGGCTGCGCACCGTGCTGGTCGAATCCCGCGACCTCGCCTTCGGCACCAGCCGCTGGAGCTCCAAGCTCGTCCACGGCGGCCTGCGCTACCTCGCCTCCGGCCGGATCGGGGTCGCCCGTGAGAGCGCCGTCGAGCGCGGCATCCTGATGACCCGCACCGCCCCGCACCTGGTGCGCGCCCTGCCGCAGCTCGTCCCGCTGCTGCCCTCCGTCGGCCGCGGGCAGGCCGCGCTCGTCCGGGCCGGCTTCCTGGCCGGCGACGCACTGCGGGCCGTGGCCGGCACGCCCGCCGCCGTGCTGCCCCGGGTCCGCAGGATCGGCGCCGAGGAGACCGTCCGGCTCGTCCCCGCCGTCCGCACCGCCGGGCTGTCCGGTGCGCTCGTCGCCCACGACGGCCAACTCGTCGACGACGCGCGGCTGGTGGTCGCCGTCGCCCGGACGGCCGCGCACCACGGCGCGACCGTCCTCACCCGGGTCCGCGCCGACCTGGTCACCGGCACCTCCGCCCGGCTCACCGACACGCTCACCGGCGAGACCCTCACCGTGACCGCCCGCGCCGTCGTCAACGCCGCCGGCGTCTGGGCGGGCGAGGTCGACGACGCCGTCCGGCTCCGGCCCAGCCGCGGCACCCACCTGGTGCTGGACGCCGCCGCCCTCGGCCACCCGCGCGCCGCCCTCACCGTGCCGGTGCCCGGCTCCACCAGCCGCTTCGTCTTCGCCCTGCCGCAGCAACTCGGCCGGGTCGCCGTCGGCCTCACCGACGAGGACGCCCCCGGACCGATCCCGGACGAGCCGCAGCCGACCGGAACCGAGATCGCCTTCCTGCTCGACACCGTGAACACCGCGCTGCGGACCGCCCTCACCCGCGAGGACGTCCGCGGCGCCTTCGCCGGCCTGCGCCCCCTCATCGACACCGGTGGCGGCGCCACCGCCGACCTCTCGCGCAAGCACGCCGTGCTCGACTCCCCGAACGGCGTCATCACCGTCGTCGGCGGCAAGCTGACCACCTACCGGCAGATGGCCGAGGACGCCGTCGACACCGCCGTCCGCCTCCGCGGACTCTCCGCCGGGCCCTGCCTCACCCGCCGACTGCCCCTGGTCGGCGCCCCCGGCCGCAGCGACAGCCGGCCCACCGCCGGCCTGCCCGCCCCCCTCGTGGCCCGCCACGGCGGCCTCGCCGCCGACGTCGTCGCCGCCGCGGTCCCCCGGCCCCTGGAGCCGGTGGCCGAAGGCCTCGACGTCACCCGCGCCGAGATCGCCTACGCCCTCACCCACGAAGGCGCCCTCGACACCGAGGACGTCCTGCACCGCCGCACCCGCATCGGCCTCGTCCCCGCCGACGCCGACCTGGCCCGCCCCGCGGTCGAGGAGATCGCGGGAGGCTGAGGCGCTGTCACATCCCCTGCCACCTTCGCCAAGTGCCGACGGCGCGGGCCGTCCGGCCGCTAGCCTGACGGCCAGTCGAACGGGCGTGGGACACGTCCGGCTGTCGTGGGGGTGGGGTATGGAGATCGGTCTGGCGGATGCCGTGGACGCCGTGCGCAAGGAACTCCTGGAGGCGGCCTCCCGGGGAGCGGACCAGCCGCTCTCCTTCGAGGTCGGCCCGATCGAGATGGAGTTCGAGATCGAACTGCGCGCCGAGGCCAAGGCGGGCGGCAAGTTCAAGGCCTGGGTCGTCTCCGCCGAGACCGAGGCGGGCATCGCCCGCGGCCGCACCCACCGGGTGGCGTTCACGCTGACCCCGCGCGGCACCGACTCGGCCAAGGTGAACATCGGGGACCGCGTCGCGTACAACGGCCCCCACGAGGACGACGTCGACTGACGCCGCCCACGGCAGGCCCGGGAGCCACCACGCCTCGACCGCCCGGCCCCGGCCCGCCGGAGTCCACCCGAGCCCTGTGGACGGTCCAGGCATGCCCATTCACCGGGCGGTGAGAACACCCAAGGGGGAGCGGTGGACCGCGAGCGGCTGGTCGAGGTGCTCGGCGAGGACAACAGGGGCACGGGGTACCTGATCGGACCGCGCCTGGTCCTCACCTCGGCGCACGTCGTCGGCGAGGTCGGGACGACGGCGCGGGTCCTGCAACCGGGCCGACGACCCCGGTACCGGTCGACCGTGGTGTGGCGCGGTGATCCGGGTGGTGACACCGATGCGGCCCTGGTACGGGTGGAGCCCGCCGTGTGGCGGGGACCGGAGGGCACGGCCGAACCCTGGGGCCGACCGGCCACCATGCGACCCGGCCAGGAGGCCGAGACCTGGGGCGTCCCCTGGGTGATCCAGGACGGCGGCAGCGCCGACCGCACCGAGCGTTTCACCGAAGCCATGCAGCTCAGGGGGACGATCAACCCGGGCAGCGGCTACGTGGGCGGACGCCACCTCCTCGCCCTCTCCGACCACGCCGTGGCGCAGTGGTCCGGCACCGGAGTGCCCTGGGCGGGGCTCTCCGGCGCCGCAGTGGTGTGCAACGGACTGCTGATCGGCGTCGTGAAGGCGGACCTGGTGAGGTTCGGCCACACCGTGCTCGAGGTCGTCCCGGCCCACGTGCTGCACGCCGACGAGACCTTCCTCAAGGCCCTGGAGGCTTACGGGGCCGACTCCCGCACCCTCGGCCAGGCGGAGTTCGACCGACTGCGCCGTACCGACGTTCCCGCACCCTCGGACGGGTCACTGCCGCCCGCCGCCCTGCTGCACGCGGGCCGGGAAGTGGTCGGCTTCCACGGTCGCGAGGAGATCCTCGAACGGCTCAGGCAGTGGTGCACGCCGGCCGGCTTCGGCGTCCGGCTGCTGCACGGGCCCGGCGGCCAGGGCAAGACGAGGCTCGCCGCCCGCCTTGCGGAAGCCCTCCGGGCGGACGACCCCCGGTGGACGGTGCTGTGGCCGGACGCGACCGCTTCGCCGCAGGGCCTGGCAGGACTGCAGGACTGCAGGAACCCCGTCCTGGTGGTGCTCGACTACGCCGAGGCGCGGCTCGACCAACTGTCCGGCCTGCTGAAGGCGGGTGGGCTCCACCGGGGCGGCGTCCCGCTCAAGGTGCTCCTGCTGGCCCGCACCGCCGGCGGCTGGTGGGAGAACGCGAAGTGGGCACGCGACGGTGCGCCCCTGCGCCCGGCACCCGTCGACGAGCTCCCCGCGCTCGCCGCCGACGAGGCGACACGTGCCCTCCTGTACCGGCACGCGGTGACCGCCTTCGCAGGTCGCCTCTCCGACCCGGACGGCACGCCGGAGGACAGGACCTGGAAGGCCAGGGCCGACCGGCTTCCCGCGCCCGCACCACGCAAGCTGGCCTCGGGCAACGTCCTGACCCTGCACATGACGGCCCTGGCCGACCTGCTGGACGAAGGCGTCTCGGACGGGGATCCCGCGCGGCACGACACCGAGGGGGACGCCGAGGACCGCATCCTCGAGCACGAGAGGCTCTACTGGGCCCAGGTCGAACGCGAGCGCCCGCTTCCGGACGGACTCGGCGGCGGGAGTGCACCGGCCGACGCACTGGCCACGGTCGCGCTGCTCGGCGGGATCCCGCTGCGCGGGCGGGACCGGGAAGCGCTGCTGCGCCGCTCACCCGTCCTCGCCGACCTCCGGGCGCACGAGATCAGGCAGGTCCGTGAATGGGTCGAGGCGGTCTACCCGGTGGCCGCCGAGGATCCCTGGGAGGTCCTGCAGCCCGACCGGCTGGCCGAGCGCTTCGTCGGGCGGCACGTCCTCTCCGACCCCGAGCTCGTCGACAGCCTGCTGGCCGAGGTGGAGCCCGGCCGGATGTCGGTCCGGGCGCTCACGGTGCTCGCCCGGGCCGCAGCGCATCCGGCACTGCTCGGCACGCTCGACGAGCTGATCACCGATCTGTGCGTCCGTCACGCGGACGGTCTCGGGACGGCCACCATGGACGTGGCCACCCAGGTGGAGCGGCCGCAGCCGCTGGTGGACGCCCTGTGGATGCGTACCGAGGACCCGGCGACGCCGCTCGCCGAGCTGGCGGACCTGGCCGACAGGCTGCCGGACAGGTCGCACGTTCTGGCGGACTGGGCGCTTCGGCTGATGGAGCGGCTGGTGGAAGTCCGCACGGCTGCCAGGGCGGTGTCCGCCGAGGACACGATCGCGCTCGGTGTCGACCACCGTCGCCTGGCCAAGCGGCTGTTGGAACTCAATCGGGCTGCCGAGGGGTTGGAGGCCGCTGATCGGGCTGTGGAGCTTCTCGAATCGCTGATGGAGACCGACCCCGGGGCCGTCCGATTCCATTTGGCCGCCGCCTTGAACAACCGGGCGGTGTGCCTCGGAGTGCTGGGCCGGCGCAGCGAGGCCATCGAACCGGCCCACCGGGCGGTCGAGCACTACCGCATCGTGGTCGGCGGCGATTCCGTCCCCGTGGAGGCCCCCGGTCAGCTGGTGCGCTGCCTGACCGCACTGTCGGATGCCCAGCGCAACCTCGGGCGGCACGGGGACGCACTGAGGACGGCCGAGGAGGCAGTGGCCGTCCAGCGGACCTTCGTTCCGAAGAGCGGCCCCGAGGCGGTGTCGAGTCTCGCCGCGCGGCTGAACAACCTCTCCATCCGGCACACCGACCTGGGCCAGTACCGTCAGGCCTTCGAGGCGGCGGCCGAGGCGGTGGACCTGTGCGAGCCCCTTGCCGAGCAGTACCCGGATGCCTACCTGAACGACCTGAGCCGCGTACTGGGCACACTGTCCACGTGCTACGGAGGCCTGGGAGACCGGGAGAAGGCCCTGGAGTCGGCGCAGCGGTGTGTCGACATCCGTGAACGGCTCCACCGGGACCGCCCCGAGACGTACCGCCACGACCTCGCCCAAGGGCTCAACTCCCTGGCGATCGGCCTCGGCGAACTGGGGCACATGGACCGGGCGGCAGCGGTGGCCGAGCGGTCGGTCGAGCTGTTCCGGAAGCTGGACGGCCCGCACGCGCGCGGTCGCCGGCAGGAACTGGCGAACGTGCTGAACACCCTGGCCAACCGGCGCGCCGACATCGGAGACGCTGCCAGCGCCCTGGAGGCGATCAAGGAGGCCTGCGACATCTACCGCGAGCTCGACACGGAACTGCCCGGTGTGTTCACCGCGGACCTGGCGATGTGCCTCGGCACCATGGCGAGCCGTCTGGAGGGACTCGGGCGGCGCGAGGACGCCATCGCGCTGAGCTTCGAGGCCGTTGAGCTCAATCGCAGGCTGGTCCCGCGGGATCCGGGAGCGATCGCCGTGTACTTCGCCGCGGTGCTCCACAACCTCCGTCTGTACCTGGGAGCCGCGGGCCGGACGGCCGATGCGCTGGAACTCGTCGACGAGGGACTGGCGACGTACGCGGATCCCCGAGCGGCCCAAGCCGTCGCCCTCTACCCCGTGACGGCGGAGTTGTTGCGCAGCCGGGCGATGTGCCTGCGCGAGCTCGGGCGAACGGACGAGTCGGTGGCTCCGGCGCGGGAGCTCGTCGAGATCGCCAGGCGGATGGCCGTGCTTCCGTCCGGGCCGGGGCCGGCCGACCTGGTCCAGAAGCTCGACTTCCTCGGCACGATCGCCTTCGTCGCCGGGCACATCACCGAGAGCGCGGACGCCTCGGTGGAGCAGGCCGGGCTGCTGCGGCAACTCGCACAGGTCCACCCGCAGCGGTACGAAGGCGAGCTGGCCGACGTGCTCGGCTACGCCAAGAACCTGCTCTCCATGGTGGGACGCATGGACGAGGCGGAGGCGCTGGCCCGTGAGGCGGTCGAGGTCCGCGGCAGGATCGCCGATCACGGTGGGGCCGCCGAGCGTGTCCGATTCGTCGCTGAGCTGGCCGGGTTCGCCGATGCCCTGATGGCGCGCCTGCAAGCGGCCGAGGCGCTGGCCGTCCTCGACCTGGCACGGCAGCAGGAGGCCGAGCTGACGGCGGAGGAAGCCGACGCGCACCGGGGGACGCTCGTGTTGGCCCAACGCGTTCGGTCGCAACTCCTGGAGATGCTGGGGCGCCGGGAAGAGGCACTCTCCTTCGCACGGGAGTCCGTGCTCGCCGCCGAGCGGATCGCCGAGTCCGATCCCACGCGGACCCTGACCCTCCTCATGGCCCACTTCTCGCTCGGGTCGCTCCTGGTCGACGACAGGCAGCGCGAGGAGTCACTGGTGCACCTCGAGCGGGCGGTGGCCCTCTGCCGGCCCCTCGCGGAGGCCGCCGAGCCCGGGTGCGAGATCCTGATGGCCTCCTGCCTCGGTGGATTGGGCGCGGCCCTGGCGCTCGATCCGGCCGAGCCGGAGCGGATGCTGAAGGCGACCGGCGAGGCGCTGGACATCTGCCGCCGGCTCTGCGAGGCCGATCCGGTGCGCGGACGGGGCGGACTCGCCCATGCGGCGGCCCGGCACAGCTTGGGGCTCGCCGAGGCCGGCCGTGCCGAGGAGGGCAGCGGACTCGCCGTGGAAGCACTGTGCCTGGCCCGGGAACTGGCCGATGTCGACCGACGTGTCCACCTGTTCGAACTCGGCGAGGCGCTCTACGCGTACGCCGATGTCCATGCTCGCGCAGGGAGGGAGGCCGTGGCGGCATCGGCCGCGCTGGACGAGCTGGCGGATCTTCTGGAGATCATGCGAGAGGACCAGCCCAGCCTGGTGGAGCAGATGACCGACAAGATCGCCACCGTCCGGGAACGCCTGCCCGGTTGAGCGGCCGGGACCGGGGCGGAGACCCTCCCGGTCGCCGTCCACTACGCTCCTGACCCGGTGTCAACCGGACGGGGGAGTGGCGGGTGCCGGCGTACGAGGAGCTGGGTGAGGCGGAGCGGCGGCTGTGGGAGGCGTTCCCGCGGGGGGAGGAGCTCGACCTGCGGGGTGCGGCGGACACGGCCGTCCGGGCGGAGGTGGTGGCCGCGCTGCTGCTCGGCGGCGGGCCGACCGCGGTGCGGGGGCGGGTCGGCGGGCTGCGGCTCGTCGGTGCCACCGTCACCGGGCAGTTGGACCTCACCGGGGCCGCCGTCGAGCTGCCGGTGCAGCTGCGGGACTGCACCTTCGAGCAGCGGGTGCTGCTGCGCGGGGCGACCGTGCGCTCGACCTCCTTCCTCGACTGCCGGCTGCCCGGCCTGGACGGCTGGCTGCTGCGGGTGGACGGCAACCTGTTCTTCGAGGACTCGGTGATCGAGGGCCGGCTCACCCTCACCCGCGCCCACATCACCGGCGAACTCCGACTCAGCGGCGTCCGGTTGACCGCATCGGAGCTGCTGGAGCCGGCGGGCCCGGGGGAGCGGCCCGCACCGGCCTGGTCGCTCTGGGCCGGCGGGCTGGTCATGGAGGGCGGCTGCTTCGCCCGGAAGGGATTCCGTTCCCGCGGCGGCCTGCGACTGGTCGGCGCGAACTTCGGCGGCGGGCTGTTCATGGAGGGCGCAGGGATCGACAACCCCGGCGGCGAGGCCTTCTCCGGGGACGACCTCACCGCGTCCACCATGGTCCTCACGGACGGGTTCGAGGTGCACGGCGCACTGCGGCTGCCCGGGGCGACCGTCCGCAACCGCCTGTCGCTGGACGGCGCCCGCCTGCACGGCGACGGCACCACCGCCCTGGACGCCACCCGCCTCACCGCCGGAGACCTGCACCTCACCCCGGCCGCCGTCCCCGGGGGCACGGTCGACCTGAGCGCCGCCCAGGTCGCCGTCCTGCACGACAACGCACCCGCGCGCAGCGCCGACACCCGGCTCGACGGACTCGTGTACACCTCCCTGCAGGGCGCCACCGGCCTCGACGACCGCCTCGCCTGGCTGGGCCGCACCCCCGGCTACACCCCGCAGCCGTACGAGCAGCTCGCGGCCTGGTACCGGCGGATCGGCCACGACGACGACGCCCGCCGGGTGCTGCTGGCCAAGCAGCGCCGCCGCCGGCGCACCCTCGGACCGCTCGGCCGGGTCTGGGGCCGGCTCCTCGACGCGACCGTCGGCTACGGCTACCGCCCGTGGCAGGCCGCGGTCTGGCTGGCGGCGCTGATCGCGGCCGGCACCGCGGCGTTCAGCCACGGCTCGCCGACCGCCGTCCAGGCCGGGCAGGGGGCGCCGTTCAACCCGCTGATCTACACGATGGACCTGCTGATACCCATCGGCGGTTTCGGCCAGCGCACCGCCTGGTACTGGACGGGCCTGCACCAGTGGCTCGGCTACGCCCTGATCGCCGCCGGCTGGCTGCTCACCACCGCCACCCTGGCCGGCGTCACCCGCTCGCTGAACCGCAGTTGAGCACGGTGCCCGACCGACCGCACGGACCCGAAAGGCGGTCTCCCGTGACCCTCCCGGCCGATGCCCTCCGCCGCGACGCGGGCGGCACCCCGACCGCCCTGCGCGCCCCGCACGCCGACCTCACCCGCTGGCCCGCGGACATCGCCGCGTACCCCGGGCTGCGGCTGATCGACCTGGACGGCAACCGGCTCGCCGACCTGCCGCCGTCGGTCGCCGCCCTGCCCGCGCTGCACACCCTGCTGCTGTACGGCAACCGGATCGGCACCGTGCCGCCCGAACTCGGCGACGCGCCCGCCCTGCGCCACCTGAGCCTCGGCGGCAACGGCCTGACCGACGTCCCGGACAGCCTCTGGCGGCTGACCGGCCTGCACTCGCTGAACCTCGCCGAGAACGAGCTCACCGGCGTCCCCGACGGCATCGGGGCGTTCACCCGCTTGCGGATGCTCGACCTCGGGCACAACCGCCTCGACCACGTCCCCGCGGCCGTCGGCGAACTGACCGGGCTCACCGACTTCCTCTACCTCAGCGACAACGGGTTCACCGCCGTCCCCGAGAGCCTCGGCCGCCTCGACCGGCTCGCCTACCTCAACCTCGCCGACAACCGGCTCGGCGCACTGCCGGCGTCGATCGGCGGGCTGGCGGGTCTGCGCGAACTGCGCCTCTACCGGAACCGGTTGACGGCGCTGCCGGACAGCATCAGCCGCCTGCCCGCGCTGCGCGAGCTGCACCTCGCCGACAACCGGCTCACCGAGCTGCCGGCCGCCGTCGGCGGACTGGCGGAACTGCGGGTGCTGGACCTGCGGAACAATCCGCTGCGGCGGCTGCCGGAGTCCGTGGCCGGCCTCACCCGGCTGCGACACCTCGACCTGCGGGCCACCCGGATCACCGAGCTGCCCGCAGGGCTCGCCGCCCTGCCGGACCTGGAGAAGCTCGACCTGCGCTGGACGAAGCCGGAGGTCCTGCCGGACTGGCTGTCGGACCTCCGCGACCGCGGCTGCGCCGTGCTGCTCTGAACCCGGGCACGCGCTCCCCGGCGCCGGCCTCCGGGCGGCGGTTCCGGCCGGGCCGCCGCAGAGTGGGTCAGGGCACCTGCGGTTCCGTCCGTCCGTCTCACCCCGGGAGTTCCCGATGTCCACAGCGATCACCTTCTCCGAGTACGGCGCACCCGAGGTGCTGCGGCTGTCGGAGGTCGACCCGCCGGAGCCCGGACCGGGCCAGGTCCGGATCCGGGTCCGGGCCGCCTCGGTCAACCCGTTCGACCTGAAGCTCCGCTCCGGACGGATGGCCGCCGTCGCCCCCGCGAGCTTCCCGGTGGTGCCCGGACTGGACGCGGCCGGCGTGGTCGACGCCGTCGGCGAGAACGCCGGCGCGGCGGTGGGGGACGAGGTCCTCGGCGCCACCGTGGGCGGCAGCTACGCCGAGTACGCCCTGCTGGACCGGCCGGTGGCCAAGCCCCCCGCGCTGTCCTGGGAGGTTGCCGCCTCGCTGGTCACCGTCGGCCGGACGGCGCACCGGGTGCTGGAGCAGCTGGGCGTGCAGGAGGGGCGGACCCTGCTCGTCCACGGCGCCGGCGGCAGCGTCGGGATCATCGCGGTGCAGCTGGCCGCCGCGCGCGGCGTCATCGTGGTCGGCACGGCCGGCGAGCAGGACGTCGAACGCGTCGCCGCCATGGGCGCGAGGGTCGTCCGCTACGGCGAGGGCTGGGCGGAGCGGGTGAGGGCCGCGGCCCCGCAGGGCGTCGACTTCGTGTTCGACGCCTCCGGCGCGGGCGTGCTGGCCGACTCCGTCGCCCTGACCGGGGACGCGGGCAGGGTCATCACCATCGCCGACCTGTCCGCCGCCGAGCACGGCGTCCGCTTCAGCGCGGGCACCTCCGGCCAGGGCGAGGAGTCGGTGCCCGAGTTGGCCCTCCTGGCCGCCCGGGGGAGGCTCACCGTCCCGATCTGGCGGACGTACCCGCTGGCGGAGGCGGCCCGCGCCCACACCGACCTGGAGGCCCACCGCAACCGGGGCAAGGCCGTCCTCCTGCCGTGACCCGCCCGCACCGGGGGAGCCGCCGCCGTCGGCCCGTTCCAGGTGACCTCGGCGGCGGCCTGACGCGGCACTGGCGTGGACCCGTGGTGAATCCCGGGCAGCCGCACCTGTCAGGACCGGCGCGGAACCCGGCCGTTCCGGTGGCACTCCTGGTGCGGCCGGCCGCGCACCCGGCCGCGCGGCGCGGCCCGGCGATGGGCCCGGGGCAACTGCCGGACGCGGTGGCCGAGGCCCGGCATCCCCACGCCGACGCGGACCTGCTGGAGCGGCTGCCGGCCGACCCGGAACCGCAGGTCGCCGACGACGCGGCGGCCGGGCCGGCGCTGCCGCGGGACCGGATGGAGTGCATCCTCGTCGCGGCCGGACTCTGACGGCGACTCCGTCGGACGCCGTCAGAGCCCGGCAGGTGCCGGCCGGCGGGTGCTGCCGATCCGCTCGTTCGTCCGTGCCACCCCCGCCTGGATCCGACCGAACGGTCGGAAAGTGTGAAGCGGAATGCAGCCCACCCCGCGCGCGAGTCTGATGATCGTACTTACTGTGCGAACTTTTGGCGGGTCGACAACTGCTCCGTGTCGGAACGAGGCCGGTCGGGCGGCGCCGATGGCCGCGATCCGGCCCGGGTTGTGCGCGTCCGGGCGTTGCGACGTGCGTGAATCGGCGGCAGGGGCGCGCGGATCCGTCATGGTTCCCCTCATCGGCCACTGGTGCCCCATCCGTACACCGCGCGCCGGCCCGACGCGTCTTGCGGGAAGTCCGCGCAGCCATCAGAATTCCCGATGAGATTTGATACCGGCGCGAAGGTTTTATTTCATGGGAGGCGAGGCACTCAGCCCACGCCCTCTCCCGGGTGCTCCGATACCCCTCTGGAGTGCACACCCATGACCCCAGCCAGCAGCACCGCCCTCGGGCCGGAAGCCGTCCCGCAGGCCGCGTCGGAGCTCGGCCCCCCGGAGCCGAGCGCCACCCCGCTCGCCGACGCCGTCCTGCGCGTCGCCAGACGCGACATCGCGTCCTTCCACGCGCTGCCGCTCTCGCACGGCCGGTCCATCCTCAACTCCCGGACCAAGGCCGTGTACGAGGCCCTGTTCGGGCAGGCGCAGCTGGCCGCCGACGTGTCCTACAGCGGCACCATGCTCGACTCGTTCTTCCGCCCGCACGGCCCGCTGCGCGAGGCCCAGCGGCTCGCCGCCCGGACCTTCGGCGCCGACACCACGCTCTTCCTCTCGGCCGGCACCTCGACCGCCAACCGGGTCGCGCTCGCCGCCCTCACCCGCCCCGGCGGCCGGGTGCTCGCCGACCGCAGCTGCCACCAGTCCGTGCACTTCGCCCTCGGCTCGCTGACCGTCGACGTCGAGTACGCCCCCATGCGGCGCTGCTGCGACACCTGCCCGCGCACCTTCGCCGACCTGCCGGTGCTGCTCCGCAGCTTCGCCGAGGCCGCCGCCCAGGGACGCCCCTTCGACACCGTCGTGCTCTCCGCGGTCTCCTACGACGGCGTCCGCTACGACCTGCCGACGCTGCTCGCCGAGATGTCTCGGATCCACCCGACCGTCAACGTCCTGGTCGACGAGGCGTGGGGCGCCATCCACCGCTTCCACCCGCAGCTGCGCCCGCTCACCGGCCTCGCCGCCGTCGAGCAGCTGCGGGCCGACGACCCGTCACTGCCCATGACGGTCGCCGTCACGCACTCCGCGCACAAGTCGATGTCCGCGCTGCGGCAGGGCTCGTACCTGCACCTCGTGGGCGATCGGGAGGCGCAGGAGCGCACCGCGCAGGCGCTCTTCCAGCACCACACGACCTCGCCGAGCTTCCCGGTGCTGGCCAGCCTCGACCTCGCCCGGCTGCAGGCGGAGCACGAGGGCGAGGCACTGCTGGAGCGGTCGCTGATGCTCGCCCGCACCCTGCGGACCGAGATCGCCACCGACCCGCGGCTCTCCGCCTACCGCACCCTCGGCCCCGAGGGCCACCTCACCGACCCGGCGATGCTCGTCTCCGACGACCCCACCCGCGTCCTGGTCGACATCCGCGCCCTCGGCATCACCGCCGCCGACTTCCGCCGCATCCTGTTCGACGAGTACGCCCTGTACGTGGCCCGCGAGAGCGGCGGCGCCGTCCTCTTCCACGTCCACATCGGCGTCGACGAGGGCACCCTGCTGCGGCTGCTGGAGGCGCTGCGGGTCATCCAGCGCACCTACCGCACCACCTCCGCCGCCCTCCACGAGGACAGCGCCGACCACTTCATCATCGCCTACCCGCCCGGGATCCCCATCACCGTGCCCGGCGAGAAGCTCTGCGACGCGACCCGCGCCGAGATCCGGGCGCTGCGCGCCAGCGGCAGCGAGATCTACACCCTCTACCAGCCGCAACCCGCCGCCGCCCCGGCCCCCGAGACGGCGTCCGCCACCACCGCAGCATCGGAGTAACGCATGATCAAGCTCGACGACATCCGCAAGCACGCCGCCCGGCGCCCCGACCACGTGGCCGTGGTGGACCGCGACTTCCGCCTCACCTGGACCGAACTCGCCGAGCAGGTCGCCCGGGTGGCCACCGGCCTGGCCGACCACCTGCCCGCCGAGCGCCCCGCCCGCGCCGCCTTCATGTCCTGCAACAGCTGGGAGCTGGTGGTCGTGATGGCCGCCTGCGCGACCCTCGGCGTGCCCTGCATAGGCCTCGACTACACGACCACCCCCGAGGCCACCGCCGGCGCCCTGGAGCAGCTGCAGCCGACCGTGCTCATCAGCACCCCACTGCGCCGCCCGCTGCTGGAGCAGTCCGGCTGGCCGGGCGCGCGCGACGTCCTGAGCATCCACCTGGCCGGCCCGGAGAACGACGACTACGACACCGGCCCGGCCGCCCCCGGCGCGGTCTGCTTCCAGGCGCTCGCCGCCTACGAGCCGGCCCCGACCACCCCGGTCGAGCAGCCGTTCACCGCCTTCTCCTTCACCTCCGGCACCAGCGGCATCCCCAAGCTGGTGATCCGCAACTCCTCGTTCGAGGCGCGCCGGCTCTCCGACCTGGTGGACCAGTACTCCTTCGACGAGGACGACGTCCACATGGTCACCGTCCCGCTGTACCACTCCTCCGGCCCCGGCTGGGCCCGGATCTTCCTCTCGCTCGGCGGCACGGTCGTGCTCAGCCCGTACGAGGACGCCGAGAAGATGGCCGAGCTGATCGTCGCCGAGGGCGTCTCCACCACCCTGATGGTGCCCCCGGTGCTCAACCGGCTCATCTCCCACCCGGCCTCCGAGCACCTGCACAGGACGTCCCGGCTGCGCTTCCTGCTCTCCGGCGGCCGCCACCTCAACCGCTGGGTCATCAACCAGACCTGGGACCGCCTCGGCCCCGTCCTGCACCTGTACTACGGCACCACCGAGACCGGCCTGAACACCATGATCGGCCCCGAGGAGCTGCACGTCGCCCCGGCCCGCTCCGGCCGTCCGATGCCCGGCAGCACCATCCTCGTCCTCGACCCGGAGCACCGCCCGCTGCCGAAGGGGCAGCTCGGCCGGATCGCCATCGCCAGCTACCAGCTGATGGACAGCTACGCCTCCGCCGAGCCCGACTTCCTGATGATCGAGCACGCCGGCCGTACCCAGAAGTACCTGCTCACCGGCGACAGCGGCGTCATGGACGAGGGCGGCCGGATCGAGCTCAGCGCCCGCAACGACGGCGTCACCAAGGCCGAGGGCCGGCACCCGCTGGACGTCAACATCTTCGCCCTCGAGGACGAGCTCACCGGCCTCCCGTGCGTCCGGGAGACCGCCGTCCTCAAGGTCGACCTCCCCGACGAGGGCCCGACGCTGGTCGCGGCCTTCGCCCCCATCTCCCCCGAGCGCGAGGCGAGCGGCTCCCGTGCCGTCCTCGCCGCGTGCCTGCGCCGCGCACCCCAGCTGCCCGCGCGCGTCGTGACCGTCCCCGAGATCCCGTACAGCCCGACCGGCAAGGTGCGCACCGCGCAGCTGCTGTCGACCGTCCTCGACCTGATCGGGCAGGAGAACGCGGCCTCGGCGGCCGACCGCATGGAGCTGGCGACGGCATGACCGCCGTCCTGCGTGCCGCCCCACCTCACCCCGACTCCCTGACAGGAGAACTGTGAACGACCAGAAGAAGTACGTCCGAGGGGTCCTGCTGTGCCTCGCGGCCACGCTCTCGTGGGGGGCCATGTTCCCCCTCATGGACGTGACGCTGAAGTACATCGACCCCTTCACCTTCACCTGCCTGCGCTACGGGATCGCCGGCCTGATCTTCGTGGTCGTCCTGCGCGCCCGGGAAGGCGTCGCCGGACTGCGCCTCAAGGGCGAGCGGGTCGGCCTCGCCTGGCTCTTCGGCACCGCCGGATTCGCCGGCTTCCAGTTCCTGGTCTTCTTCGGCCAGGACCTGATCGGCGAGCAGGGCGCGCTGATCGCCTCGATCATGATGGCCACCATGCCGATGATGGGCTTCCTGGTGAACTGGGTGCTGCGCAAGGTCGTGCCGCCCAAGTGGTCCTTCGCCTTCATCGGGCTGTCCTTCGTCGGCGTGATCCTCGTCGTCACCAAGGGCGACGTGGCCGCCCTCTTCAACACCCCGCAGAACTACGGAGCCGACGCCCTGCTGCTCTTCGCCGCGCTCTGCTGGGTGATCTACACCTCCGGCGCGACCTACTTCCCGAGCTGGTCGCCCATCAAGTACACGACCGTCACCACCGTGCTGGGCCTCGGCAGCGCCGTGGTCGTCACCGCGGTGCTGCTCGCCACCGGCGCCGTCGCGGTGCCGACCGGCCACGCGGTCGTCACGATCCTGCCCGAACTCGCCTACATGAGCCTGATCGCCGGCTTCGGCGGCGTGCTCGCCTGGAACATCGGCAACCGCAACCTCGGCCCGCTGAACGGCGTGCTGTTCATGGACGTCGTCCCGATCACCGCCTTCACCATCTCCGCGCTGACCGGTGTGATCCCGGCCGGCATGCAGGTGGTCGGCGCGCTGTTCACCGCGTCCGCCCTCGTCCTCAACAACCTCTACCTGCGGCGCCGGGCCGCAGCCGCGGCGCCCGCCCCGGCCGCGGTCCCGGCTGCCGCGGCGTCCGCGCCGGCCGGGCGCAGTCCGGCCGGACAGTCGGCGGGCGTCGGCCGCTGAGACGTACCGGAACTCCACCCGGGCACCGTCCCCGCAGGCCCTCGCGGCCCGCGGCGGGCGGTGCCCGTCAGCCGTCCCCGGACGCGGCACCCCCGGCGGGGTCCGCGTCCGCGGGGTCCGCACCACCCGGACCCCGCCGGCACCACCCGCACCACCCGCACCACCGCACCACCGCACCGGCAGGACCGCACGACCAGGCACCACCAGGACCGCACCACCCGGACCGAGCAGCCGGTCCGCACCGAGGAGTCGCCCCATGCCCGACCTCACCGCTCCCGACCTCACCGCTCCCGACCCCACCACGCAGGACCTCACCGCCCTCGACCCGGCCGCCCTCGACCCCGCCGAACTGATCGGCCGTCACACCTTCGACGAGGTCTGGGGGATCCTCGTCGACGGCAGACCCTGGCCCGGACTCGGCCCGGGCGAGCCGCTCACCCTGCCCGTCCGCCACGGCGACGTCCGGGTGGACACCCAGAACTCACTCGCCGGCCTCGGCCCCGCCTGGGGACTCGGGCCGCTGCACGACATCGGCGACGAACAGGCCCGGGAGGACCTCGAACGCGCCACCATCGCCACCCACACCTTCGTCGCCCAGTCCGTCCGCGGCCTGCACCTGCCCGCCGTGCCCCACTGGGCGATCGAGGCCGGCGGCAGCGCCGCCGAACGCTTCCTGCTGCGCTGGCGCGGCACCGCCGAACCGCAGCACGTCCGCGCCGTCGACGCGTACTGGTGCTCCGTCGCCGTCCACCCCGTCGACACCGCCACCACCACGGCCCGGCTGATCGCCTCCACCGGCGCGGACGTCGCCACCTGCCTGTCCACCGCGGTCGCCGCGATGGCCGGGCCCCGCCACCGGGCCGTCCCGGCGGCCGTGCTCCGGCTGGTCGCCGAGGCCGAACACGGCGCGGACCTCCGGGCGGTGGCGCGGGCCGCACTGGTCGACGGGGAGGCACTGCCGCTGTTCGCCGCGCCGGCCGCCGGTCCGGCCGCCCGGCGGGCCCGGGCCCTGCGCGCCGCCGCGGTGCGGACGGCCGCCCCGCGCTACGAGGCCGCCGCCCGGCTGGAGGAGGCCGCCGCCGAGCTGCTCGCCGAGGTCGGCGCCGCCCCGGCCACGACCGCGGCCGGCCCCGAGTACTGGGCCGCCGTCCTGCTCGACTCCGCCGACGTCCCCGTCCACCTCTTCACCGCCCTGGCCATCTGCGGCCGCACCGCCGACTGGTCCGCCCACATCCTCGACCAGAAACGCACCCGCCGCCCCGTCCCGGCCGCCGCCTGACGGCCCGTCGGGTTCGACCGGGCGACGGGACGGGAGGAAAACCGATTGCCCCGGGCGGAGGACGGCCGACATGATCGCCTGCATGTGTGACCACGACCGGAAGGGCGGCCGCCGCCCGTCCCGATGACCGCCGCCGTGCCGCAGCCCCGAGGGGCGGCGGCACCGCATGCGACGCGCCGTCGTGCTCCACGTCCCGCCGCAAGGCCCAGCCCGGCGGGACGTGGGTGCCCGCCCGCCCACTCCGGAGCAGACTCATGACCACCGAACTCGCCAAGGCCCGGGACCTCCTCGACTCGGGCGATCCGCAGGGCGCCATGCGCACCCTCCGGCACGCCGCCGACTCGCTGGCGCCCGCCGACTGCGCACCGGTCCTCCGCCGGCTCGCCGAGGGCGCCGGATTCGAGGACCTCGCCGAGGCGTCGGCCGCCGTCGCCGCCCACGCCGACCGGCCGGACGCGCTCTACGCCTACGGCTACGCCTGCATCGAGCGCGGGGTGTCCGACCTCGCCGTGCCCGCCCTGCGGGAGGCGCTGCGGCTGGCCCTGGCGCCGCGCCGCGGCGGCCTGTTCCGCCGCGCACCCGAGACGCGGACCGCTCCGCAGCAGATCCTGCTGGAACTCGCCGTCGCGCTGGAGGACGAGCAGCGGCACGCGGCCGCCGTCGAGCTGCTGACCGAGCACGACGGTCTGCTGACCGACTGGCCGGGCCGCTACCTGCTGGTCCACAACGCCCTGATGGACGGCCGGCTCGACACCGCCGGCCGGGTGTTCGCCGGCCTCGGCGAGCCCTCGGAGACCTGGCGCCCGGCGGCGGACCGCGTCCGCCGTGTGCTGCGCCGCTCCGCGGACGCCACCCCGGCCGACCGCCGCGACCTGCGCGGCTGGCACTACACGCTGACCGGCGGCCTGCTGGCCACCCTCTCGCCGTACGGCTTCGCCGACGGCATGACCGGCCGCTGGGCCTTCTACCAGGACGGCTTCGACGCCTGCCGCCGCGGCCTCGACCGGCTGGCTGCGGTGCTGGAGGCGACCGGGCGGCGGCCGGCCTCGGTGGCGCTGCTGCCCGACCGCGGCAGCCGGGCCCTCGGCCTCGCCGCCGCCCGTCTGCTCGGCCTGCCCGCCGCCCCCTACCGGCCGGGCACCCCGGACACCCTGGTGGTGGCGTACGACCTGAACGCGTGCGAGCCGGAGGTGCTGTCGGCGCTGCGCGACCGGGCCGACGGCGAGGTGCTGTTCGAGCACGCCACCTGCTGGACGGACACCCCGGCGGTCTCGGCGGACGTCTGCACCCTGCTGGTGCAGCACGTCGTCGCGCCCTGGGAGCCGTCGCTGCGGATCGGTGACTCGGGCGAGCCCGAGCGCACCCCGGCGGACGACCGGACGGCCGAGGAGCTCGCCGAGGAGATCTGCGCCGCCGAGCCCGAGCCCGACGAGGGCGACGGTGCCACCCCGGCCGACCCGGACGAGCTGCTCGCGGCCTTCGCCGCCCGGGTCCGGGGGAGTTGGCTGACCGGCCCGCGCGACCGGGTGCGGTCGGCGGGCCCGGTGCCCAGCTCGAAGTTCGCCTGAACCGGCGGGGCGGGTCGGACGGCCGACCCGCCCCGGCCGCGTGCTGCCCGGGTCAGCAGACCTTCTCGGCGGCCCGTGCCCCGGGCCGTTCACCGGCGATGGCACCGGCCGTGGCCGCGGTCGTGTCGGTGGTGGCGGCCGGTGCGGCCGGGCCGTGGCCGTGGCGGGTGCGCAGCAGCCACCAGCCGGTGGCCGCGGCGACCAGCAGCAGGGCACCGGAGAGCCAGGCCGCCACGTTGACGCCGTGCACGAAGGCGAGCTGCGCGTCGTCGAGCAGGCGGGCGCCGAGCGGGCCGGGCAGGGCGGCCGCGGTCTCGACCGCGCCGCCGATCGACTCGCGGGCCTGCTCGCCCGCGGCGGCGTCCACCCCGGCCGGGACGGTCACCGCACCGGCGTAGATCGCGGTGACCACCGAGCCGACCAGCGCGATGCCGAGCGCGGTGCCCAGTTCGTAGGCGGTCTCCGAGACGGCGGAGGCCGCGCCGGACTTCTCCGCCGGTGCGGCACCGAGCACCAGGTCGGAGGCGAGGGTGTAGACGACGCCCTCGGCGGTGCCCACGGCCAGGAAGGACGCGCCGAGCAGCAGGTAGGTGCTGTCGCGGTGCATCAGGCCGAGGACGGCGATGCCCGTGCCCATGGCGAGCAGGCCGGCCGTCAGGGTGGCCCGGGCGCCGAACCGACGGGCCGCGCGGGCGGTCAGCAGGCCGCCGACCACCGCGCCGGCGAAGGCCGGGAGTTCGGCGATGCCGGCCGACAGCGGGGACAGCCCGCGGACCAGCTGCAGGTACTGCGACATGAAGAAGATCACGCCGGAGAGCCCGATCAGCGAGGTCAGGGTGGCGACCACGGCCGCGGTGAACCGCCGGTCGGCGAACAGCCGGACGTCCAGCAGCGGGGTCTCCAGCCGCAGCTGCCGGCGGACGAAGAGGACCAGCGCGGTGGCGCCGACGACGAACGCGGCGGACACCGTCCAGTGCTCGAACGGGCCGTGCGCCGCGGCCTCCTTGACCGCGTAGACGACACCGATCACACCGGCCATCGACAGGGCGACGCTCGCGACGTCCCAGCGGCCCGGCCGCGGGTCGCGGGACTCCGGCAGCAGCCAGGCGCCGAACGCCAGCAGCAGGACCAGCACCGGCAGGTTGAGCAGGAAGACCGAGCCCCACCAGAAGTGCTCCAGCAGCATGCCGCCGATCAGCGGGCCGAGGGCGGCGCCGGCGGTGGCGCCCGCGCCCCAGATGCCGATGGCGGTGGCCCGCTCCCGGGCGTCCGGGAACAGCGCGCGGATCAGGGACAGGGTGGACGGCATGATGGTGGCGCCCGCGACGCCGAGCAGGGCGCGGGCCAGGATCAGCCAGCCGGGGCTCGGCGCGTAGGCGGCGAGCAGCGAGGCCGCGCCGAAGGCGGTGGAGCCGAGCAGCAGCAGCCGCTTGCGGCCGATCCGGTCGCTGAGCGCGCCCATGCTGACGAGCAGCCCGGCGAGGACGAAGGAGTACGCGTCGCCGATCCACAGCAGCTGGGTGCCGCTCGGGCGGAGCGTCTCGCTGATGGACGGGATGGCGAGGGAGAGCACGGTGGCGTCGAGGGCGACGAGGGTGACGGCCAGGACGAGTACGCCCAGGCCGGCCCAGCGGTGCTGCGCACGGGCCTGGACGTGTGTGCCGGTCATGAGGGTTCCGATCTCCTGAGGGCTCCGCCGAGGAACAGCTCGGTGAGCGAGTACGCGCCGTCGCGCGGGGCCAGTCGTCCGTCCTGGACGGCCCAGCCGACGCCGGCGACGAGGTCGAAGAAGGCTTCGCTGAGCCACCCGGCCGCGAGTTCGATCCGGAAGACGCCCTGCTGCTGGCCGCGGAGGAAGAGCGCGCGGACGCGGGCGTCCTGCGCCTCCCACAGGTCGTTGATCTCGGGGTCGTCGTAGAGCTGGTTCTCGCCGGCGAGGAAGGCGCAGAGCGCGGCGTCGGGGACGACGGCGTCGACCAGCCGGCGCAGGGCTGCGTCCGCCGGCCCGTCCTCGATCACGGCGGTGTCGCAGGCGTCCGCGAACTTCCGCAGGCTGAGCATGCCGACCTCGCGGATCAGCGCTTCGCGGCCCGGGAAGATCCGGTGCAGCGTGGCACGGCTGATCCCGGCGGCGCGGGCGATCTCGTCGAGGTGGGCGGTGGGGCGGCGGGAGAGCACGCCCACGGCTGCCTCGAGGACGGAGTCGCGATCGGTGGCCATGAGTCGAGTGTAAAGCATGTGAGACATGAATGTCTCAAACGGGAGAGTCGAATTCTGACTGAGACGGGCCAGTGTCGCCGCACGGCCGGTTCCGGGCAACGGAAAACCGGGGACGGCGGGTGCCGCCCCCGGTCGGGGAGGGGTGGATCAGCTCTGGTTGTAGAAGCCGCCGCTGTCGAGCGGGCGGTCGATCACCGTCACCTCGACGTCCGGCGGGGTGAGCAGGAAGACCCGGCGGGCGATCCGCTCGATGCCGCCCCGGGTGCCGAAGACCAGGCCGGAGGCGAAGTCGATCATGCGCTTCGCCTCGGGGTCCTCCATCTCGCTCAGGTCCATCACGACCGGCGTGCCGGTGCGCAGGTGCTCGCCGACGGTGCGGGCCGCCTCGAAGCCGGTCGGCTTCAGCGACACGATCTTCGCCGCGGGCGCCGGAACGGACGGCAGGGTGTCCTCGGTGTCCCACGCGTCTTCGTACGCCGCAGCGGGGTAGTTGCCGGAGGGCATCAGCCACCCGTTGTGGTGCTCGTCGCGAAGTGCTCCCATTTGCCGCGCCTCCCTCTCCCGACCCGTACGCGCCCCCCGTGGGCGTGTCTTTTTGACACGTCATCCACTTGTTGGAACTGTCCGAGTATCGCACTGATCACCGGTTCGGTGCCCGTACGCGACCGCCGTCCGGGTCGTGGCGCGCCCGATCGCCGGGTGATCCCGACAACCGGTGCGACGCCGCAGGTCGCCGGACGGTTCCGCGTGTAGACCATATGGGGAGGCAGCTTCGGGAAGTTGACGATCCGTCAACGAAGCTGTAACGGCGTCAGCCCCCTGCTCACTCCCCGGTGGCGCCGTCGATCCGCTCGCGGATCAGATCGGCGTGTCCGTTGTGCCGCGCGTACTCCTCGATCATGTGGACGAGGATCCAGCGCAGCGTGACCTCCTCGCCGCGGCGCGGCCGCTTGCCCACCGTCTCCGGCGGCAGCCCGGCGGCGGCCGCCCGGGCCAGCTCGACCTGGGTGCGGTAGGTCGCGAAGTCGGCCTCCACGTCGGCGGTGTCGACCTGGTTGAAGTCGCCGTCCTCGTCGTCCTTCGTCCAGAAGATGCCCTCCTCGAACTCCTGGCCCTGGAGGACGGAGAGGAACCAGTACCGCTCCACCTCGGCCATGTGCCGGACGAGGCCGAGCAGGCTGAGCGAGGACGGCGGCACCGAGCGCTCGCGGAGCCGGTCGTGGCCGAGGCCCTCGGTCTTCAGCAGCAGGGTGGCGCGGTGGTAGTCCAGCCAGGCGGTGAGCATGGCGGTCTCGTCGGCGGCGAGGGGCGGATCGATGCGTTCGGTCGTCATGCCGGACATCCTGAGGCAGCGTCGGGAGCGGCTGCCACCGATTATCGGGCGTGTCGCGCCCGGCACCCGGTCCGCGGCACGTCGGCGCGCCGCGGCCCCGGCCGGCCCGCCGGCGGAGTGCTCCGCGGATCAGCCCGCGGCGGCCGCCCGGCGGGCGCGGAGCAGTGAGACGCCGCTCACCGCCGTCATCAGCACGACCGCCCCGGTGGACAGCAGGAACGCCGGCGAGGTCGGCGAGGAGGCGCTCGCACCGGCCACCACGGAGGCCGCGGTGCCCGGAAGCACCCCGAGGGCGGTCGCCGCGAGGTAGGGCGCCGGGCGCACACCGGAGAGCGCGCAGGCGTAGTTGGCGGGCTGGAACGGCACGCCCGGCACCAGTCGCAGCAGCAGCACGCTGCGGAAGCCCTGCTCGGTCAGTCGCCGGTCGACCGCGGCCGCCGCCCGGGCACGCAGCAGCGGGCGGAGCGCGTCCCGGCCGAGGGTGCGGCCGAGCCAGAACGCCGCGGCCGCGCCCAGGGTCGTCCCGGCGACCGCGAGCGGCAGGCCCACCGCGGTGCCCAGCAGCAGCCCGGCGGCCGCGTTGAGCGCAGGCTTCGGGACGAAGGCCAGCGTGCCCAGGGTGTACACCGCCAGCGCGATCGGCAGCCGCCAGGGCCCGTGCCCGCCACCCAGCGCGGCGACCGGGCTCCACAGCAGCAGCGAGGCGGCCGCCGCCGCGAGCACCAGCACCAGCAGCACCGGCCGCAGCCGGCCGGCCCGGCGGTCCCGTTCCGTCTCCTGCTCGTCCCGCTGCACGTCCTGCTGTTCGTCCCGCTGCTCGTCCTGCGCGGCTGCCGGCCCCGGGGCGCTCATGCCGGAACGCCCGTGAGGGCCGGTGCGCCCGCGGCCGCGCGCAGTTCCTTGAGCCGGCGGATGTCCTGGCCGTGCCGGGCGCCCTCGACCCGGTCGGGGTCGTGCCGGCCGTCCGGGGTCTCGATGATCAGCGGGACACCGGCGGTGTCCGGGTGGGCGAGCAGTTCGCCGAAGGCGTCCGCCCCGATGTGGCCCGCCCCGATGTTGGCGTGCCGGTCCTTGCGGGCGCCGAGCACGTCCTGCGAGTCGTTGGCGTGGACGAGCTTCAGCCGGCCCGGTCCGACCGCATCCGTCAGCTCGGCCAGCACGGCCGCCGTCCCGCCCGGGGCGGCCAGGCCGTGCCCGGCGGCGAAGGCGTGGCAGGTGTCCAGACAGACCCCGACCAGCGGGTGGCCGTCCAGCGCGTCGGTGTAGTCGGCGAGGTCGGACATCCGCCCGCACAGCGAACTGCCCTGGCCGGCGGTCGGCTCCAGCAGCAGCTGCGGGGCCCCGGCGCCGAACGCCCCGAGTTCGTCCAGCAGCGGCAGGACGTGCGAGCGGACGTGCGCGAGCGCCGCGGAGCGCGGGCCGCAGAGCGCCGAACCGGTGTGCACCACCACGCCCAGGGCGCCGATCGCGTGCGCACGGTGCAGCGAGTGCCGTAGCGACTCGGCCGAGCGCTCCCGGGTGACGGCCGACTCCGACCCGAAGTTGATCAGGTAGGGGGCGTGCACGTAGGCCGGGATGCCGAGCTCGGCGCAGGCCGTGCGGAAGTCCTCGTCGTGCCGCGGATTGCCCGGCGGGGTGGCCCAGCCGCGCGGGTTGGCGACGAAGACCTGCACGGCCTCCGCGCCGACCCGGGCCGCGTACGCCAGCCCGGTGCCGACCAGCCCGCGGCCCGCCACGGGCACGTGGGCGCCGACCGGATTGCGCTGCGCGGGGACGGCGACGGGGAGGTCCATGGCGGCGAGCATGCCCGATCCGGCCCCGCAGGCGGAAATCCGCCGACCGGCCCCGGCCCGCCGCCGGCTCTGCGATCATGCTGCGGTCGCACGTCGCCCCGTCGGCGGTGTGCCGTGCCGAGACCGAGGAGGACGCGGTGCTGCCGCCCGCCGACGAGCCCGTCCCGCTGGACGGGGCCTTCCTGACCGACCCGCACGGTGCCTGCGCGGCCCTGCACCGCCGCGGCGCCGTCCACCGGGCGGTCGCCCCCGACGCCGCGCCGGTCTGGCTGGTCACCGGGTACGAGCAGGTCCGCGAGGCGGCCGCCGATCCCCGGTTCGCCCTCGACAGGCGGCACGCCCGGAGCCGCGGCACGGCCGGCGACTCGCTGCCACCCGAACTCGACGCCCACCTGCTCAACCGGGACGGCACCGATCACGCCCGGCTGCGCCGCCTCGTCGCCGCGGCACTCGGCCCCCGGCGCACCGAGGCGCTGCGCGAACCGATCCGACGTGCGGCCGAGGAGCTGCTCGACCCGGTGGAGGCCCGCGGCCGCGGGGACGTGGTCGCCGACCTCGCCGCCCCGCTGTCCGTCGCCGTGATCTGCGACCTGCTGGGCGTCCCGGCCGGACACCGGGTCGACTTCCGGGTCTGGACGGACACCCTGCTCTCGCCCGACCCCGGCGCCCCCGGACGATCGCGCGAGGCGATGCGGGCCATGCACGGCTTCCTGGGCGAGCTGATCGCCCACAAGCGGGCCGCACCGGGCGACGACCTGCTGTCCGAACTGATCGCCGCCGAACGGGAGGGGCAGCCGGGGGAGTGCCCGGCGGGGAACAGCCGGGTGGGGGACGGCCCGGCGGGGGAGTGCCCCACGGGGGAGCCGGGCCTCACCGAACGGGAGCTCCTCGCGATGGCCTTCCTGCTGCTCTTCGCCGGCTACCACAACACGGTCGGCCTGATCTCCGGCACCGTGCTGGCCCTGCTGACCCGGCCGGAGCACCTGGCGGCCGTCCGCGCGGGGCGGCTGGGCCTGCCGGCCGTGACCGAGGAGGTGCTGCGGTGGGACCCGCCGGCCATGCTGGCCGTCCGCCGCTTCCCCACCGAGGACCTCACCGTCGCCGGCACCCGGATCGGTGCGGGCGAGCGGGTCTGGCTGTCCTGGGCCGCGGCCAACCGCGACCCCGCCCACGTCCCCGATCCGGACGTCTTCGACCCGGCGCGCCAGGGCCCGCCGCACCTCGCCTTCGGCCGCGGCCCGCACTTCTGCGCCGGCGCGGCCCTGGCCCGGGCGGAGAACGAGATCGCCGTCGGGGCGCTGCTGCGCCGCTTCCCGCGGCTGGCCCTCGACGCCGACCCCGCGGTCCTCACCCGGCGGCGGTCGCTGCGCAGCCGCTCCCTGACCGCGCTGCCGGTGCGGGTGTGAGGGCCGGCGGCCGTCCCGTCAGGCCAGGGTCTGCACGAGCGCCCGGCGGTCGGCGGTGTGCACGACCCGGCCGAGGGCGCCGTTGACGATCGGCAGGTACGGCGGGACGTGGCCGCACTCGACGTCCGCGAGGATCGGCACGCCGAGCGGCCCGAGGGCGTCCAGCACCGCCTCGTGCTGGGTCAGCGACCGGCCGTCGGGCGCGGCCGTGCGGCCGACCAGCACGGCGTTGGCGGCGTCGAAGAACCCGGCGAGCCGCATCCCGTGCAGGTTGCGGCAGATCGTGTAGGCGTCGTCGCCCGACGCCTCGACGTACACCAGCAGGCCCTCGGGGGCGTGCTCGCGGGCGAAGACCGGGACGTCGCCGTAGGGCGTCCCCGCGATGTTGCACAGGGTCTCGACGCAGCCGCCGACGAGCCGGCCCTCGACGTCCAGCTCGCCGTCGCCGTCGAGGCGGGTCCAGGTGCCCCGGCCGTCGAGGACGAGCTCGCGGACCTCCGGGAACTCGGCGTAGTCGACCCAGCCGTTCACCCGGTGGCGGTCGGGCGGGGTCTGCGCGAAGCGGCCGCCCGCCGGCAGCGAGACGACGTCCAGCCAGGACAGCAGGCCCTCGGGCACCTCGTACGGGGTGTCCATCAGGTTGTTGCCGTGCAGGGTCGCGATCCCGGTCCGCAGGGTGAGCGGGGTCATCACGGTCGACAGGTCGGAGAAGCCGACCAGCCAGGTCGGCTCGGCGGCACGGATGCGGTCCCAGTCGAGCAGTGGCAACAGGTCGATCGCGGTCTCGCCGCCCCACGGCGGCACCACGGCCCGCACGGCCGGGTCCGTCAGCATGTCGGTCAGCTCGGCCGCGCGCTCCGCCGCCGGTGCGCTGACGTGCCCGGATCCGTCCATGCAGCGGCCGAGGAGGACCTCGAAGCCGCGGTCCTCGACCGTGCGGACGGCCACGTCCAGGCGCTTGCGGAGGTTCTCGGGGACACCGCTGGAGGGAGAGGTCACGGCGATCCGGTCGCCGGGGAGCAGGGGCTGCGGGAAACGTATCGGCATGCCGGTGATCATGGCATCGGCAGCGTGCGAGGGTGGGCCGATTCAGAGGGCGGCGATGTCAGGGGCGCGTGGGATGCCCCCACGCGCCCCTTGTGGGCCACCGGTCCGTCAGTCCACGTGGGCGGGGACGCGGGCGGGGGTGCGGTTCGCGGTCGTCCTGCGGCGCAGGGCGCCGGCCGACGGGATCAGTGCGGCGGCCAGCACCGTCACCACCGCGAAGGACACGGTGAGCGAGGTGGCCTGGGCGATGCCGCCGACGATCGCCGGGGCGACCAGGCCGGAGGTGTAGGTGACGGTGGCGACGCCCGCGATGGCCTGGCTGGCGTTGCCGCCGGACCTGCCGGCGGCGGCGAAGGCGAGCGGGACGACCACGGCGATGCCGATGCCGATCAGCGCGAACCCGGGGATGGCCGTCCAGGCGCCGGTCGAGAGGACCACCAGCAGGCCGCCGGCGGTGGCGACCGTGCCGCCGAGCCGGACGCTGCGCACCGGGCCGAGCCGCTCCACCACGGTGTCGCCGGCCAGCCGGGCCGCGGCCATGGTGGCGGCGAACGCCGAGTAGCAGGCGGCCGCGGTGCCGGCCGAGGCGCCGGTGACGTCCCGCAGGTAGACGCCGCCCCAGTCCATGCTGGCGCCCTCCGCGAAGACCGCGCAGAAGCCGACCAGGCCGATCAGCAGGGCCGAGCGCGGCGGCAGGGCGAACCGCGGCGGCGCCTCCTCCTCCGGCTCCGGGCGGACGTCCAGCAGCGGGCGGGTGACGACCACCGCGAGGCCGGTGAGCACCGCCGCGGCGAGCGCGAACTGCACCCGGGCGTCGAGGCCGTGGTGGGCGGCGAGCACGCCGAAGCCGGAGGCGACCAGGCCGCCGACGCACCACATGCCGTGCAGCCCGGACATGACGGACCGGCCGAGCCGCTCCTCGACCGCCACGCCCTGGGCGTTCATGGCCACGTCGGACATGCCGGCGCTGGCGCCGTACACGAAGAGGGCGAGCCAGAGCACGGCGAGGTTCGGGGCGAGGGCGGGCAGGGCGAGGGCGAGCGTCCACGCCATCAGCAGGGCGCGGACGGCGGCCCGTTCGCCGTAGCGGTGCACGATCCGTCCGGCCAGCGGCATGGCCAGGAAGGAGCCCACCGCGGGCGCGATCAGGGCGAGCCCCAGTTCGCCGGGGCCGAGGTCCAGGTGGTCCTGGAGCCAGGGGATGCGGGTGGCGAAGGTGCCCGTCACCGCGCCGTGCACGGCGAAGACCAGGGCGATGCCCACTCTGGCGCGCCGTACGCCGTGCAGTTCGTCCGCCATGCGATCGTCCTCTCCGGTCTGTCCAGCATGACTCCGATAAACTATCAGGAAGGGACCCTGATAAAAACCTCTGGAAAGATGCGCTTCCATGACGACCGCGCGCACGGCGACGCCCAGCACCGCCCGGGCCATCAACGACCGGCTGGCGCTCGACCTCCTGCTGGAGAGCGGCCCGCTCACCGCCACCGAGCTGCGCGGCCTCACCGGACTCTCCCGCCCCACCGTCGCCGACCTGCTCGAACGGCTCCAGCGGGCCGGCCTGGTCGCCGTCGTCGGCGAGAGCGGCGAGCAGCGCCGCGGACCCAACGCCCGGCTCTACGCCCTCGTCGCCGACCGCGCCTTCCTCGCCGGCGTCGACGTCCGCACCACCGGCGTCGACCTGGTCGTCGCCGACCTCACCGGACGCACCCGGGCCGCCGCGACCGTCGCCGGCGCCGACGAACGGCTCGCCGAACGCACCCTCGACGCCCTCGCCCGGGCCGCCCGCGAAGCCGGCGCCGACCGCCTGCACACCGTCGCCGTCGGCGCACCCGGTCTCTTCGACCCCGCCACCGGCGAACACCAGAACTCCGGCGCCCTCTCCCGTCACCAGACCGAACTGCTCACCGCGCTGCGCGCCGACCCGCGCACCGAGGTCACCGTCGACAACGAGGTCAACCTCGCCGGCATCGCCGAGCACCGGCTCGGCGCCGCCCGCGACCGCGACACCTTCGTGCTGATCTGGCTCAGCCACGGCGTCGGCGCCTCCGTCGTCCTCGACGGCCGGCTGCGGCGCGGCGCCACCGGCGGCACCGGCGAGATCGGCTACCTCCCGGTGTACGGCTCCGGACTGCCGAGCGGCGACGGCGGCTGCGACTCCGGCGGCTTCCACACCCTCGTCTCCTCCGCCGCGGTCTGCGACCTCGCCCGCGCCCACGGCCTGCCCGTCCCCGAACCGGCCGGCCCGCCGACCAGCGCCCCGCTCGGCGAGGACGTGGTGCGGCGCGCCGCAGCCGTCGGGGGCCCCGCGGCCGACGCCTTCCTCGACGAGTACGCCCGCCGGATCGCGCTCGGCGCGGCCTCGGTCTGCGCGGTGCTCGACCCCGGCTGCGTGGTGCTCGGCGGCGAGATCGGCCGGGCCGGCGGTGATCGGCTCGCGAGCCGCGTCGAACGCGAGATCGCCCGGCTCGTCCCGCTGCGCACCGGGGTCCGGGCCGGCACCGCGGGCGGCGGCGCCGTCCTCGCCGGCGCCGTGCTCACCGCGGGCGACGCCGTCCGCCGCGACCTCTTCGGCGGCGCCTGACCGGCCCGGGGCCGGGAGGTGCCCCACACGCACCCGAGGTGCTGCCCGCCCGCCCCCGCCGCCGGTTACCCGCAGGGCCTCGGGGTAGGGCAGGATGGCCCGCGGACATCCGGCGCGCACCCCTGTACCGGTGTCACCGCCCGAACCGAACGCCAGGAGAGCCCCATGGCCCAGCCCGACCGGCCGGTCCACCCGTACCGCATCGGCGAGGCCGCCGCGATGCTCGGCGTCAGCGCCGACACCATGCGGCGGTGGGTCGACGCGGGCCGGCTCGACGCGACCAGGGACGACCACGGCCACCGGATCATCCCCGGTGACCGGCTCGCCGCCTTCGCCCGCGAACTCGCCAAGCCCGAGAACGCCGAGGCCGAGGGCCGGCCGTCGTCCGCCCGCAACCGCTTCCCCGGCATCGTCACCGACGTGGTGCTCGGCGACGTCGCCGCGCAGGTGGAGATCCAGGCCGGCCCGTTCCGGGTGGTGTCGCTGATCAGCCGGGAGTCGGCCGAGGAGCTCGCCCTGGTGCCCGGAGCGCCCGCGACCGCCGTCATCAAGTCCACCAACGTGGTGATCGAACGGCGCTGACGCGGCGCCACCCCGTCCGAGGAGACGTCCGCCCCATGAGCCGCCCGCCCGTGCTCGCCGTCGCCCACCGCGGCGACCCCTACCGGTACCGCGAGAACACCCTGCGCTCCGTCGAGTCGGCCGCCGCGGCCGGTGCCGACGCCGTCGAGGTGGACGTCCGGCTGACCCGCGACGGCGTGCCCGTCCTGCTGCACGACCCCACCCTCGAAAGGCTCTGGGAGGACCCGCGGCCGGTGCACCGGCTCACCCTGGACGAGCTCGCCGAGGTCGGCGACCCCGCCGGCCCCCGGGTGCCCACCCTCACCGAGGCGCTGAAGGCGGTCGCCGAGACGCCCGCCACCCGCCTGCTGATCGACCTCGACGAGCCCGGCCCGGCCGCCGCCGCGCACCGCGCCGTCGCCGACCTCGGCGCCGCGCACCGGGTCGCCTACTGCGGGCCGACCGCCGCCATGCTCGCCGTCCGCGCCCTCGACCCGGACGCCGAGATCGCCCTGACCTGGCGTCAGCCGCGGCTGCCCGGCCGCCCGCTCCTCGACGACCTGCGGCCCCGCTACCTCAACCCGCCCTTCGGCATGGTCGAGCCCCGGATCGTCGACGCGGCGCACGACGCCGGCCTGCTCGTCTCCACCTGGACGGTCGACCTGCGCCGCACCGTCCGCCGCATGCTGAGGACCGGCGTCGACTCGGTCACCAGCAACCGCATCGACATGCTCCGCCGGGAGCTCGACGCGTGAGCGCGCCGCTGACCGCCCGCGCCCTCGGCCGGGCACTGCTGGCCCGTCAGCACCTGCTGGAACGCAGCACCCTGGACGCCGCGGCGATGGTCCGCCACCTGGTCGGCCTGCAGGCCCAGGCCGCCCCCGAACCGCCCTACCTCGGCCTGCTCAGCCGGATCGAGGGCTTCCGCCCCGAGCAGCTGACCGCCCTGCTGGAGGAGCGCGCGGCCGTCCGGATCGCCCTGCAGCGCGGCACCATCCACCTGGTCACCGCCGAGGACTGCCTGACCCTGCGGCCGCTGCTGCAGCCGGTGCACGACCGCTGGCTGCGCACCTCGTACGCCGAACGGCTGCCCGACCTCGACCTCGCCGACCCGGCCGGCGACCTCGCCGCGCTCGCCGACCGGGCCCGGGCGCTCGTCGAGGCGGAACCGCTGACCTTCCAGCAGCTCGGCCCGCTGCTCGCCCCGGCGTACCCGGCGAGCGAGCCGGCGGCGCTCGCCCAGGCCGCCCGGTGCGCGCTGCCGCTCGTCCAGGTGCCGCCGCGCGGCCTGTGGGGGCGGGGCGGTCCGGCCGCGCACACCACCGCCGAGCACTGGCTCGGCCGGCCGCTCGACCCGGCACCGGACCTGGACGGGCTGGTGCTGCGCCACCTCGCCGCCTTCGGCCCGGCGACCGCCGCCGACGTGCAGAAGTGGTCCGGCCTCACCCGGATCGGCCCGGTGCTGACCCGGCTCGGCGACCGGCTGGTGCGGCTGCGCGACGATCAGGGCCGCACCCTGTACGACCTGCCCGGGGCGCCCCGCCCGGACGCCTCGGTGCCGGCCCCCGTCCGGCTGCTCGCCCCCTTCGACAACCTGCTGCTCTCGCACGCCGACCGCAGCCGGGTGCTGCCGGAGGAGTACCGCACCCGGGTGATGACGGTGAACGGGATCGTGCTCGGCACCGTGCTGGTGGACGGCCTGGTGGCGGGCAGCTGGAAGACCGAGGACGGGGTGCTGACCGTCCGTCCGTTCGCGCCGCTGCCGCGCGGTGCGCGGGCCGGCGTCGAGGAGGAGGCCGCCCGGGTGCTGGCCTTCACCGGCGCGACGGACGGCCGGACGGTGATCGCACCGGCCGGGTAGGCCCCGTCCCGCCGTTCCCGTCCGACTCCGCGCCGGGGGCAGCACGTATGGTGCGACGGTGCACGATCGACATGACGGTCCGGGGACGCCGGACATCCGCAGCGCCGTCCGCTACCTGTGCTGGCTGACCGCCCGGCAGAAACGGCGGGTGGCCACCGGGGCCGTGCTGAGCATCGTGTGGATGCTCATGCTGACCCTGCAGCCGTACCTGCTGTCCCGCGCCGTGGACGACGGGCTCCGGGCCGGCAGCCCGCGCACCCTGGTCGGCTGGACCGCCGCCATCCTGGTGGCCGGCCTGTTCAACGCCTGGATCAGCATGCTGCGCCACCGGACCATGACCAGGCTGCGGATGGACGCCACCTTCCGCACCGTCCGGCTGGTCGTCCGGCAGTCCGTCCGGCTCGGCGCGGCCCTGCCCCGGCTGGTCACCTCCGGCGAGGTGGTGACCATCGGCATCGGCGACGTCGGACAGATCGCGCGGACCCTGACCTTCGTCGGCCCCGGCGTCGGCTCGCTGATCGCGATCGGCACGGTCGCCGTCCTGCTGCTCTCCGTGTCCCCGCTGCTGGCCGCCGTCGTGCTGCTCGGTGTCCCGCTGATGGCGGTGCTGGTGGGGCCGCTGCTCGGCCGCCTGCGCGGCGCGGAGACCCGCTACCGCGAACGGCAGGGCCGGCTCGCCTCCCGGTTCGAGGACATGGCGGGCGGGCTGCGGGTGCTGAACGGCCTCGGCGGCAAGGAGACCTACGTCGGGCGCTACCGGCGCGACTCGCAGGAGCTGCGCGCCGACGGCTACCGGGTCGGCGCCGTGACCAGCTGGCTGCAGTCCTTCGGCGTCGGCCTGCCCACGCTGTTCCTCGCCGCGGTGACCTGGCTGGCCGCCCGACTCGCCGCCACCGGCGAGATCACGGTGGGTCAACTGATCGCGGTCTACGGCTACGTGGCGGTGCTGGTCTTCCCCGTCCAGTTCCTGCTCGAGAGCGGACAGGACATCAGCCGCGGCCTGGTCGCCGCCGCCCGGGTGGTCCGCTTCCTGGCGCTGGACCCGGGCATCCGCCCGGACGGTGCCGACGCACCCGAGGCGTCCGCCGTGCTGCGCGACCCGGACTCCGGCGTCGAGCTGCTCCCCGGCGGGCTGACCGTCCTGGCCTGCGCCCGGCCGCAGGACGCCGCCGCCGTGGTCGACCGGCTCGGCCGCTTCGCCGAGACCGCCGTCGAGTGGGGCACCGCCCGGCTCGACTCCTTCGCCCTGCCCGCCGTCCGGGACCGGATCCTGGTCGCGGACAACGAGGCCGCCCTCTTCGCCGGCCCGCTGCGCGAGGTCCTCTCCGGCCGCCACCGGACCGACGACGCGGCCCTGCTCGCCGCCCTGGAGGCCGCCGCCGCCCTCGACGTCCTGCGCGGACTGCCGGACGGCCTGGACTCCCCGATCGAGACGGACGGCCGCAACCTGTCCGGCGGCCAGCGGCAGCGCCTGCGGCTGGCCCGGGCGATCGCCGCGGACCCCGAGGTGCTGCTCGCCGTCGAACCGACCTCCGCCGTCGACGCGCACACCGAGGCGGCGATGGCCGCCGGCCTGCGCCGCGCCCGTGCCGGACGGACCACCCTGGTCACCGGCGTCTCGCCGCTCCTGCTGGACCGGGCCGACACCGTGCAGTACCTGGTCGACGGCCGGGTCGCCGCCACCGGGCGCCACCGCGACCTGCTCCGTGACCACCCCGGGTACCGCGCCCTGGTCTCCCGTGCCGACGTCGAGGAGACCGCCGTACCGGCCCCCCGGCACACCGAGGAGACCGTCCGATGAGCGCCCGCCTCCCCGTCGCCGGCCCCGCCGCCGTCCGCCGGGCCACCCGGGCGCTGATCCGCCGGGACGTCCGCGGCTTCACCGCCCTGCTCGCCCTCAACGCGCTGGCCGCGCTCGCCGGGCTGGCCGGCCCGTGGCTGCTCGGCCGGATCATCGACGAGGTGTCGGCCGGCACCGGCACCCGCACCGTCGACCTGCTGGCGCTCGCCATCGTGGCCGGGGCGCTCGCCCAGCTGCTGCTGTCCCGGCAGGCCCGGTACGTCGCCCACCGGTTCGGGGAACGCACCTCGGCCCGGGTCCGCGAGCAGTTCGCCGACCGTGCCCTGGCCCTGCCCCCTGCGACCGTCGAACGGGCGGGCACCGGCGACCTGGCCACGCGCGGCACCACCGACGTCGCCGCCGTCGGCACCGCACTGCGGGACGCCGCCCCGGACGTGTTCGTCTCCCTGGTGCAGATCGTGTTCGTGGTCGGTGCGATCATCGCCGTCCAGCCGCTGCTCGGCGCCTGCGGGACGCTCGGAATGGCCGGCGTCTGGTTCGGCGCCCGCTGGTACCTGCGCCGGGCCCGCTCCGGCTACCTGGACGAGGGCGCCGCCAACTCCGCGCTGGCCGAGGTCCTCGCCGCCACCGTCTCCGGCGCCCGGACGGTGGAGGCGCTCGGCCTGCAGGAGCAGCGGATCGCAGCGGGCGAGGCCGCCGTCGAGGAGTGCCGCCGGACCCGCGAGCGGACCCTGTTCCTGCGCAACGTCTTCTTCCCGATCGTCAGCGCCTCCTACACCGTGCCGGTGGTGGTGGTCCTGCTGACCGGCGGTCTGCTGCACGCGCACGGCATGGTCAGCCTCGGTTCGGCAGTCGCCGCCGCGCTCTTCGTCCGCCAGCTGGAGCCGCCGCTCGACACCATCGTGGTCTGGATCGACCAGTTGCAGAGCAGCGGCGCCGCCTTCGCCCGGGTCGAAGGACTGGCCGACGCCCCGCAGATCCCGGCGGCCCGCTCGGCCGCGCCGGTCGACGACCGGATCGAGCTGACCGACGTCCGCTACGCCTACCACGGCCGGGACGACGTCCTGCACGGGGTCGGACTGACGATCCGTCCGGGCGAGCGGCTGGCCGTGGTCGGCCCGTCCGGCTCGGGCAAGACCACGCTCGGCCGGCTGCTGGCCGGCATGGACGAGCCGCGCACCGGCACGGTGACCGTCGGCGGCGTCCCGATCGCCGGTCTCGCCCCCGACCGGCTGCGGCGCCAGGTCGTCCTGGTCACCCAGGAGCACCACGTCTTCCTCGGCACCCTGCGCGACAACCTGCAGATCGCCGCGCCCGACGCCGGCGACACCGAACTGCTCGCCGCCCTGGCGGCCGTCGGCTGGTCGCACGACCTGCCGGACGGCCTGGACACCGAGCTCGGCGCCGGCGGGCACCGGCTGGACGGCGCCCGGGCACAGCAACTCGCCCTGGCCCGGGTGGTACTGGCCGATCCGCACACGGTGATCCTGGACGAGGCCACCGCGCTGCTCGACCCGACGGCCGCCCGCCGCACCGAGCGCGCCCTGGCCGCCGTCCTGAAGGGCCGCACCGTCATCGCGATCGCCCATCGCCTGCACACCGCCCACGACGCCGACCGCGTCGCCGTGATGGAGGACGGCCGCCTCACCGAGCTGGGCCCGCACGAGGAACTGGTCGCCGAGAACGGCCCCTACGCCGCCCTCTGGCAGTCGTGGAACCGGTAGCGGCGTGAGAGGGACTGCGCCACCGCGCCCCCACCGCCGGGGTGCACGGCCGGTGGCGCGGTCCCTCCCGCCCCTGCGAACCGGCGGTCGTGCGGGGCGCGCCGATCGCAGCCGGGGACCGGCCGATTCATCCGCTCATGTGCTGACATGGGGATGAGCGAGGGTGACCGTCGACCCCGGAGGTGCCATGCCGGCCGAGCCCCCGGAGGACGGCCGACCGGCCGCGCTGCCCCGTCCAGTGCGCCTCGCCGCCGCCTGGTCGGCCACGGTGCTGCTGGTCGTCGCGGTCGCCGCCCTGCTCGTCTGGGCACTGGTCGAACTGCAGGCCGCCACCGTGCCCGTCGTCGTGGCCCTGCTCGGCACCGCCCTGCTCGAACCGGTGATGCCCTGGCTGGTCCGCCGCGGCCTGCGCCGCGCCGCCGCCGCCGGGCTCACCTGCACCGTCCTGGTGCTCGCCGTCAGCGGGGTGATCGCCCTGCTGGTCAACTCGCTGGTGCACAGCGCACCCGACATCGCCGCCGCCCTGAGCGAGGCCGGCCGGCGGATCGCCGACCGGCTCGGCCCGCTCGGCGAGAGACTGCAGTACGCCCTCCAGCAGAGCTCCGGCTCCGGCAGCGACCTGGTCAACTCGCTCGCCAACGGCGTGCTCTCCGGCCTCGGCCTGGCCACCCAGCTGCTCACCGGCGCGGTCCTCACCCTCGCCCTGGTGTTCTTCTTCCTCCGGGACGGCCACCGCACCGCCGACGCCGTCCGCGCCTGGCTGCCGCCCGGCCCGGCCGAGACCGTGATCGCCTGCGCCCGGCAGGCCTTCGCCGCCACCGCCGGCTTCATGCGCGGCACCACCCTGATCGCCCTGATCGACGCACTGTTCATCACGATCGGACTGGTGGTGCTCGGCGTCCCCGGGGCGGCCGGCCTCGGCGCACTGGTCTTCATGGGCGCCTACATCCCGTTCGTCGGCGCCTTCCTCTCCGGCACGGTGGCCGTGCTGGTCGCGCTCGCCGACGGCGGCTTCGCCAAGGCCCTGTGGGTGCTCGGCGTGGTGCTCGCCGTGCAGGCGGTCGAGGGCAACGTGCTGCAGCCCTTCATCCAGAGCCGCACCGTCGCGCTCCACCCGGCCACCATCATGGTCGCGGTGGTGGCCGGGGCCGGCGTGGCCGGGATCATGGGCGCCCTGCTCGCCGTGCCGCTCTGCGCGGCCGGCCTCGGAGTGATCACCGTGCTGCGGCGCCCGGCCGGACCGGACGCGGCAACGGCCGCCGACGCGGGGGACGGGCCGGGCGCCACCCCGCCCTGACTCCCGGCCCGGCCCTCACTCCACCAGCGCCTGGTCCTGCCAGAACGCGAACTGCTGCACCGCGTCGCCGTCCAGCCCCCACGGCCAGATGGTGACCACCCCGTCCAGCGCCCCGAACACCCCCGCCGCCTCGCCGATCCGGCCCGCCTGGCCGAGCGCGTACGCCAGCACGTTCAGGTCCGACAGCGCCGCCGCGTGCCGCAGGAAACCCGGCTCCGGCCAGTCCGCCACCGCCCGGGCCAGCGCCGCCTCGGCGTCCGGCATCGCCCAGCGCCGCCGCGCACCCAGCGAGGTCACCCCGCCGGCCGCCATCGCCGCCCGGTAACGGTCCGTCAGCATCACCAGCTCCAGCCCGGCCACCGGCGACCCCGGCGGGGCCGCGTCCCGCACCGCCGCCACGAAGTCCAGCACCTGCCCGTGCGAACCGCACTCCTCCGGCGACAGGTAGCGCAGCATCTCCAGGTGCGCGACCCGGTTCCAGGCGTCCCGCGCACCGATCTCCCGGCACAGCGGGTACATCTCCTGCTCCGGACGCCGCAGCAACCGGTGCGCCGCCAGCAGCGCCACCCACGGCGCCGGGTCGTCCGGGCGCATCTCGGCCGCCCGGCGGCACCGGTCCACCGTGCCCTGCGGATCCTCCAGCGCCCCCGCCAGCCGGGCCTGCGCCACGTCCACCCAGGCGTGCAGCACCAGCGCGTCCGCCTCCTGCGGCCGCTGCCGCCGCCACACCCGCGCCAGCGCCGGGGACGCCACCTGGGCCAGCACCGCCAGCCGGTGCGTACGGCGGTCCCAGTCCCGGCCGGCGTCCCGCAGCACCTGCTCCACCAAGCCCGCCGACAGGTCCAGCTGGCCCTGCAACTGCGGCCCGGACAGCTGCCGCCGGACCCGGCCGAGTTCGGCGTCGTCGAGCTCAGGAGCCAAGCGCGGTGCGGTACTTCGGCGTCGTCCAAAGATCGGCATGCCCCCGGAGGCTAGCGAAAGGGGCCCCCGCCCACAAAAGCCCGGCGGCACCCCGCGGGCCGCTCCGTGCCACGCCCGGCTGCTCGGTGTACGCCCTGATCAGGGGCGGTGCGCGGCCCGTCCGGCGGGCTGCCCGTCCACCGAGGGCTACCGGGCGGTATGGTCGGGCTCGGAGACCGACCACGAGGGGAACGGGGAAGCGGCATGGACTTCCGGACGGACATCCTGGGCGAGCCGTACGAGGCCGTCGAGCTGCCGCTCGCCGACGACGAGGAGGGCGCCGTCAGCGCGACCCTGGTGCGCCGCCTGGTGCCCGGGTCGACGCGCGCCGTGCTCTACGTGCACGGCTACGTCGACTACTTCTTCCAGACCCACCTCGCCGACCACTACACCGCGGCCGGCTACTCCTTCTACGCCCTCGACCTGCGCAAGTACGGCCGGTCGCTGCGCCCCCACCAGTCGCCCAACTTCGTCCGCGACCTCGGCGCCTACGACGAGGAGCTCGACGAGGCGGTGCGCGTGATCCGCGAGGTCGACGGCCACACCCGGCTGCTCGTCAACGGCCACTCCACCGGCGGTCTGGTCACCGCGCTCTGGGCCGACCGCCGCGCCGGCCGCGGCCTGGTCGACGCGCTCTTCCTCAACAGCCCGTTCCTCTCCATGCCCGCCGCGGCCGCCGTCCGCACCCTCGGCGCCCCCGCCGTCGAGGCCCTCGGCCGGGTCGCCGGCCTGCGCAAGCTGCCCGCCCCGCTCAACCCGCACTACGTGCACAGCCTGCACCGCGCCCACAAGGGCAGCTGGGAGTTCGACCTCTCCCTCAAGCCCGCCGAGGGCTTCCCGCTCTACGCCGGCTGGCTCGCCGCCATCCAGCGCGGCCACCGCGCCGTCCGCCGCGGCCTCGCCGTCGACTGCCCCGTCCTGCTGATGGCCTCCACCGCCTCCACCGTCACCAACCGCTGGGACGACGCCCTGCGCACCACCGACGGCGTGCTGCGCGCCGACGACATCGCCGCGCTCGGCCCCCGCCTCGGCCGCAACGTCACCGTCCTGCGGATCGAGGGCGGCGTGCACGACCTCGTCCTCTCCGGCGAGCAGGCCCGCGACCAGGTCTTCACCGAACTCGACCGCTGGCTCGCCGCCTACCTGCCCGAGCAGGTCGCCGCCGCATGACCCACCACGAGCAGCCGGGCCCGCCCGAGGACGAACCGCTCCCCGTCCACCGGGAGACCGCCCTCGGCACCGCCCGGCTCCTGCCCGACATCGACCGGCCGCAGGCCTGGCTGCTCACCCTCGACGGCACCCCGCAGTCCTACGTCGACCTCGCCGACCCCACCCACCTCGAATTCGAGTACACCCGGCGGATCGGCCACCTCGCCGACACGATCGCCCCCGCCGGGCAGCCGCTCGACGCCCTCCACCTCGGCGGCGGCGCGCTCACCCTGCCCCGCTACCTCGCCGCCACCCGCCCCGGCTCCCGGCAGCACGTCGTCGAGGCCGACGGCCCGCTCGTCGACCTCGTCGCCGACCGCCTGCCCTGGCCGGACGGCATCCGGGTGACCGTCGGCGACGCCCGCACCGCCCTCGCCGCCGCCCCGCCCGCCGCCGCCGACCTCGTCGTCGCCGACGTCTTCCACGGCTCCCGCACCCCCGCCCACCTCACCTCCGTCGAGTTCGTCGCCCTCGCCGCCGCGGCCCTGCGCCCCGGCGGCTGCTACGCCGCCAACCTCGCCGACGGCCCGCCGCTCGCCTTCGCCGCCGCCCAGGCCGCGACCCTGCGCGCCGTCTTCCCGCACACCTGCCTCGCCGCCGAACCCGCCGTGCTCCGCGGCCGCCGTTACGGCAACGTCCTGCTGATCGGCTCCACCGCCCCGCTGCCCACCGCCGAACTCGCCCGGCGCCTCGCCGGCGACCCCTTCCCCGCCCGGCTCGCCGACGGCCCCGACCTGGACGCCCTCACCGGCGCCGCCCGCCCCGTCCACGACACCCACGCCGTCGACTCCCCACCACCCCCCGACGGCGCCTTCAGCGTCGGCTGACCACCGGCCGCCGCCCCGACCCCGCCCCGATCCGGCCGCCCGCCCACGGCGCGTTCAGCGCCGGACGGACCACCGGGCGGGCAGAATGCCAAGCCGGGCCCGGCGACCGCCGCCGGACCGCCGGAGGGAGCCGCACGATGACGGGCCAGCAGCCGCAGAAGATCGGCGCCGCCCTGGGCGCGGTCCCCGAGACCGCCCTGTGGACGCTCTACCACCGGGCCGTCGAGGCCCGCCGGTGGGACACCGTGCTGCCCGACCCGCGGGCCGTCGAACTCGTCGAACGGATCGACTACCCCTTCGAGGAGCGCTTCGGCCCCGACGGCGGCGTCATCGGCCAGATCCAGGCCCTGCGGGTCCGCGCCTTCGACCGCGAGGTCGCCGACTTCCTCGTCCGCCGCCCCCGCGGCACCGTCGTCTGCCTCGGCGAGGGCCTGGAGACCCAGTACTGGCGGGTCGACAACGGCCGCGCCCGGTGGCTCTCCGTGGACCTGCCCGAGGCCGTCGCCCTGCGCGAACGCCTGCTGCCCCCCGCACCCCGGCAGCGGCTGCTCGCCTGCTCCGCCACCGACCCGGCCTGGACCGACGAGGTCGACCCCACCCACGGCGTGCTCATCACCGCCCAGGGCCTCCTGATGTACCTGCGGCCCACCGAGGTCCGCGACCTCATCGCCCGCTGCGCCGAACGCTTCCCCGACGGCACCTTCGTCTTCGACGCCGTACCGCGCTGGTTCAGCCGCGCAGCCTCGCAGGGCAAGCTCCACGACCGCGGCTACACCGCCCCGCCGATGCCCTGGGGCATGGACGCCGACGAGCAGTGGAAGCTCGCCACCGCGCACCCCGCGGTCGCCGAGATCCGCGACGTGCTGCCGACCGGCGGCCGCGGCCCGGTCGGCGCACTGCTGCCCTACGCGGCCCGGCTGCCCGTCCTGGGCGCGTTCAGGCCGTCGGTGGTGGCGCTGCGCTTCTCCGCCCGGGCCGGCCGCGACGGGGCCGCGGGAACTGCCGTCCGATGATCGGCGTATAAGGTAAAGGCCGGGTCAACCCGTTACCCTGCCCTGAGGGCGCCGGGCGCGCCCGCGGCCCAGCCAGTCCGGCCGAGACGCGGTCTCGTCCCGCCACGGAGGTACCCGCCTTGCACATCGACCAGTGGATCGAGAGCGTCCCGCCGACCTCGGTGTACGCCCTCGTCGCCCTGATCATCGGCCTGGAGAGCCTGGGCATCCCGCTGCCCGGCGAGATCGCGCTCGTCTCGGCCTCGCTGCTGTCGGCCCGCGGCGTGGTCAGCCCCTGGTGGGTGGCGGCCTGCGCGATCGCCGGCGCGGTGATCGGCGACTCCATCGGGTACTCCATCGGCCGCCGCGGCGGCAAACCGCTGTTCGAGAAGCTCGGCCGGCGCTTCCCCAAGCACTTCGGGCCCGACCACCTCGCCACCGCCGAACGCTCCTTCCAGAAGTGGGGCATGTGGGCGGTCTTCTTCGGCCGGTTCATCGCCCTGCTGCGGATCTTCGCCGGCCCGCTCGCGGGCGCCCTGCGGATGCCCTACTGGAAGTTCCTGATCGCCAACGTGCTCGGCGGCATCGCCTGGGCCGGCGGCACCACCCTGCTGATCTACCAGGTCGGCAAGGTCGCCGAGCACTGGCTGAAGAGCTTCTCCTGGGCCGGCCTCGTGGTGGCCGCCCTCGCCGGCGCAGGCTCCGCCTGGCTGGTCAAGCGCAGGGCCGCCAAGGCCCGGGCCGAACACCCCGAGCAGTCCGGCGGCAAGAGCGTCCCCGAGGGCGCCACCGACACGCCCGCACCCGCCGTCCTGGCCGCCGGGAACCCGGCCACGGTGACCGCGGCCGCGGCCGAGCCCGCCGCCGACTGACCGTCAGCTCCGTCGGCTAGGCTCGGCACGCGTACACCGACGACGGACCGGGAGACGGCGTGAGCCAGCAGCAGTGGACAGCGGTCGACGACTACTTCACCGACGTCCTGATCGGCGACGACCCGGTGCTGGACGCGGCCCAGCAGGCCGCCGACAAGGCCGGACTGCCCCGGATCGCCGTCTCCGCACCCCAGGGCAAGCAGCTCCAGCTGCTCGCCGAGACGCTCGGCGCCCGCCGCATCCTGGAGGTCGGCACCCTCGGCGGCTACAGCGCCATCTGGATGGCCCGCGCCCTGCCCGCCGGCGGCCGGCTGGTCACCCTGGAGATCGACCCGGTGCACGCCGAGGTCGCCCGCGACAACCTCGCGAACGCCGGGTTCGCGGAGGTCGCCGAGGTCCGCCTCGGCCCCGCCGCGGACACCCTGCAGCAGCTCGCCGACGAGGGCACCGACCCCTTCGACCTGGTCTTCATCGACGCCGACAAGCCCGGCAACCCGGTCTACTTCGCCTGGGCGCTGCGCCTCACCCGGCCCGGCTCGCTGATCGTCGTCGACAACACCGTCCGGGGCGGCAAGGTCGCCGAGGCCGACTCCACCGACCCCGCCGTGGTCGGCGTCCGCCGCCTCCACGACGCGATCGCCGCCGAGCCGCGGGTCTCCGCAACCTCGATCCAGACCGTCGGCTCCAAGGGCTACGACGGCTTCACCCTGATCCGCGTCCGGGCCTGACAGAACCCGGCACGGCGAGCGACCCCACACCGAGAAAGCACAGGGAACACCATGCGGATAGGACTGCTCGGCACCGGTCCCTGGGCACGCGGCGTGCACGCACCCGCACTGGCCGGCCACCCCGGCGTCGAGTTCGCCGGCGTGTGGGGCCGCCGGCCCGAGGCCGCCGCCGAGATCGCCGCCGAGCACGGCGTCCCGGCCTACGAGGACGCCGACAAGCTGATCGCCGACGTCGACGCGGTCGCCGTCGCGCTCGCCCCGCAGGCCCAGGCCGAGCTGGCGCTGCGCGCCGCCGAGGCCGGCCGGCACCTGCTGCTGGACAAGCCCGTCGCGCTCACCGTGCCGCAGGCCCGACGGATCGCCGACACCGTCGCCGCCGGCCGGCTCGCCTCGGTGGTCTTCTTCACCCTCCGGTTCGGCGGCGAACGCGTCGGCTGGCTCGCCGAGCAGGCCGCCCGGGACGGCTGGTTCACCGCCCGCTGCGACTGGCTCGGCGCCGTCTTCACCACCGACAGCCCCTACGCCGCCTCACCCTGGCGGCGCGAGAAGGGCGCACTGTGGGACATCGGCCCGCACGCCCTGTCGCTGCTGCTGCCCGTCCTCGGCGACGCCGCCACCGTGACCGCGGCCGCCGGGCCCGCCGACACCGTGCACCTGGTGATCGGACACACCGGCGGCGCGTCCAGCAGCACGACGGTCAGCCTCACCGCACCCCCGCAGGCCGCCGGCGTGGCGCTCGAACTGCGCGGCGAGGCCGGCGTGCACCGCCTCCCCGAGGCGGGCGTCCCGCCCGTGGAGGCCTTCGGCCACGCCGTCGACGGACTGCTCGCCGCCGCGCGGAGCGGCACGCCGCACCCCTGCGACGCCGCCTTCGGCCTGCGCGTGGTCGAGATCCTCGCCGCAGCCGAACAGTCCCTCACCGAGCGCGCCACCGTCCCGCTGCAGCCCCTCCCCGTCACCCCGCAGCCCCCGACCACCGGGGCCTGACCTCGGGCGCTGCGTTGATGCACCATCAGGCTGCGCCCGGGAGCGCCCGCCCCCGGCCGCGCACGCCCACCCGCCGCCGGCGTACCACCCACCCACCCCGACGCCCTTTCCGTGCGCACACCCGCGCATGGCACGATGGCAGGGACCAGCCCGCCGCCGACCCCGGAGCAGCCCGTGCAGCCCGAACCCGCCTTCCGTGCCGCCGGACCGGCCGACGTACCCGCCGTCGTCGCCCTGGTCGAGTCCGCCTACCGCGGGGAGGCCAGCCGGGCCGGCTGGACCACCGAGGCCGACCTGCTCGACGGGCAGCGCACCGACGAGGCCGGCGTCGCCGAGGTCGTCGCCCGCCCCGGGTCCGTGGTGCTGCTCGCCGAGGCGGAGGGCGACCTGCTCGCCTGCTGCCACCTGGAACGCCGCAGCGCCGCCGCCTACTTCGGCATGTTCTCCGTCCGTCCGGCGATGCAGGGCGGCGGCATCGGCCGTGCCGTCCTCGAGCGCGCCGAGCGGCACGCCCGCGAGGAGTGGGGCATCGACCGGATGGAGATGACCGTCATCGAGCAGCGCGCCGACCTGATCGCCTGGTACGAGCGGCGCGGCTACGTGCGCACCGGCGAGTACGAGCCCTTCCCCTACGGCGACGAGCGCTTCGGCGTCCCGCTCCGCCCCGACCTGCGCTTCGAGCGCCTGGTGAAGGCGCTCTGACGCGGCCGCCGGGCGGACTCAGTCCGCCCGGACCTGCTTCTGCGACCACTCCAGGTAGCGGCCGGACTCCCGGGTCAGGCCGGCCAGGAACCACACCAGCACCGCGGTGTCGTCCGTCCAGCCGACGAACGGGATGATGTCCGGCACCGCGTCGATCGGGCTCAGCAGGTAGACCGCGCACAGCACGGCGAGCGCCGCCAGCTTGCCCGGCCCGACGCCCGGGTAGCGGCCGGTCAGCGCGTCGCGCACCAGCCGGGGCGTGGCCGCGACCCGGGCTCCCAGCCCCGGCGCGCCCGGCCGCTGGGTCTCCCGGTACAGGCCCCACGCCGACCGCGACACCGCGGCCCGGTCGATCCCCTGCAACCGCTTCGGAACGGGCTTGGCCACGGCGTCCTCCTCACTCTCCGGTGGGACGCGCCTGCCGCGCCCGCCGATCCACGGTACGGGACGCCGCCCGTTCCGCCGTAGGGTCTTCTTCCCCCGTGTCAGCCAGGACAACGGGGGAGTCCGGCCGGTTCCCGCGGCCCCTCCTCCCCCGGTGACCGCCGGGGCTCAGCCGCCGTAGAGGTTGCGGCAGATCCTGGCCCGTTCGGAGCCGGGTGCCCACTGGCCCTGGCGTTCCGCCTCGGCGCACACCTTGATCGTGGTGGGGTGTGGTACGACGGCCGTCGCCCGGGGACGGGTGCCCGGGCGGGGGTGGAGGGGTGAGCGGGCCGGGCCCGGTCGGGCCGTCCGGCTCGGGGCGGCGGCCGGGACGTCCTCGGCCGAGGGGGCCGCGCTCGGGTCGGCCGTGGGCGATGCGGCGGCCGTGTCGCCGGTGCCGTCGGGGGAGGGGCCGGCGGGCCTCCCGTTCCAGGGTGGGGCCGGCACGGACGCGGCCGGGGCGGCGGGCGGGGCCGCACTGGCCAGGACGCCGGTGAGCTCACCGGATCCGTCCGGGCCGCCGGGCCCGCAGGTGGCCAGCATCCCGCCGAGCAGGGCCGCCCCGCCCAGTACGGCCGCCGCGGCGCCGACCGCCCTCCGCGGCCGGCGCCGCGCCGGGACCGGGGGAGCGGGCGGCGGCTCCGGGGTCTCCCAGCCGTACGTCCACGGCGCCTTCCACTGTTCGTCCATCCCGGTCTCCCGTCCGCGCGGCGGGCCGCCCCGCGGGTCGCGGCGGGGCCCGCCGTGCCCAACGAGGCGGCCCGCCGGCGCGGAACGGCACCGGGCGGCGGACACGGTGGTGCGGTGCGGGTGCGCGCCCCCGGGCCCCGGACGATGCTGGGGGGCATGAACAGCAACAGCACCACCGAGCCCCTGGTCGAGGTCGCCGAGTTCCGCACCGACAGCCGCTACCGGCTGGTTCACTTCAAGGGCAGCGGCTGGAAGCCGCTCGCCCCCGAGGAGTTCGAGCCCGAGGTCAAGCACGCCTTCCCCGAGCTCGACCCGCACGACCCCGTCCTGGTGCACTGGGTCGACCGTCCGTGGGAGTGGCCCGCCTGGCACCCCGGCGAGGCCTGACCGACCGTCGGCGGGTCAGAGCGGACGGCCGAGCAGCCGCCCGGCCTCCGCCAGCACCCCCGACAGGTAGTCGGCGGCGGCTCCGCCGACCGCGAGCCCGGCGGCCTGCCCGGACCACAGGTTGACCAGATCCGACCTGCCCCGGGCGGCCGCCTCGGCGCGCAGCGGCAGCATCAGCGCGTTCTGCACCGGATAGGGCGGGACGGTCTCCTCGTGTGCGGCCATCTCGCGGACGAAGCGGTTGGCGATGCCGCGCGCCGTCCGGCCGGAGAACAGCCGGGTGAGCACGGTCGTCCGGGCCTCCGGCGAGAGCAGGGCGCGGCGGTGCACCTCGCTCGCCGCGGACTCGGTGCAGGCCAGGAAGCCGGTGCCGATCTGCACCGCGTCCGCACCGAGCAGCAGGGCGGCGGCCAGGCCCCGGCCGTCGGTGATCCCGCCCGCCGCCACCACCGGCACCCGGACCGCGTCCACCACCTGCGGTACCAGTGAGAAGGTGCCGACCAGCGACTCGCGCACCGGCGCCAGGAAGGCGCCGCGGTGCCCGCCGGCGTCGCTGCCGGAGGCGACCACCACGTCGGCACCGGCCCGCTCCAGCGCCTCGGCCTCGGCGACGGTGGTCGCGGTGCCGATCAGCGGGATGCCGCGGCGCCGTGCCCCGGCCACCAGCCGCTCCGGCGGCAGGCCCATCACCAGGCTGATCACCGGCGGAGCCGCCTCCAGCAGGGCGTCGACCTGCTCGTCGAAGTCCGGCCGGCGCAGCTCGGTGGACGGGTCGGGCAGCCCCAGTTCGGCGTAGTACGGGTGCAGCCGCTCGACGTCCTCGGCGGTGGCGCGGGTCTCGCCCTCGCCCGGCTGCGGCACCCAGAGGTTGACCGCGAACGGCCGGGAGGTCGCGGCGCGGAGGTCCTTCACCAGCTGCGTCAGCGCGTCCGGCTGCAGGTGGTGGGCCCCGAACGAGCCGAGTCCGCCGGCCTCCGAGACGGCGGCGGCCAGGGCCACCGACGACGACCCTCCGCCGAACGGGCCCTGCACCACCGGGTGCTCCAGGCCCACCAGCTCGCAGAACCGGCCCACGGCGCGTGTGTTCATGACGATGCGCTCCCTCGCTGTCGACGTTCCCGTCATGCTAGACGACCGGTCAACTATTGGTGGTGACCGCCCCGGACCCGGCCGTGTCGGAGGCGGGCCCTACCGTGTCCGTCCATGGGACTCTCGATCACCGTCGGCCTGCTCGACGACCTCGACCGCCACGACCCGGAGGGCGCCGCCCACCACGCCCGTGAACTCGCCGTGCTCGCCGACGCGCTGCAGGCCAAGGGCGTCGACTGGCAGGAGCCCGCGCCCGCGGGCACCGGTCGCGCCGCCCACAGCGGCGGCTTCCCCTACGGGTACCTGCACCACCTGCGGCGGGCGTTCGTGCTGCGCCGCCGCGGTGCCGTCACCCCCGCCGCGAGCACCGACCCCGAGCAGTACGACTGCGACCGCGGCGAGGTCGAGGAGGAGGCGCTGATGTTCTCCTCGCACCTGCTCTGCCACTCGGACTGCGCCGGCTACTACGTGCCCGCCGACTTCGACGATCCGGTGTTCCTGCCGGAGGAGGCCGCGGTCGCGGGCGGCGGGATGGTCGGTTCCACCGGGCAGCTGCTCGCCGAACTCCGGCGCCTGGCACCGGCGATCGGCATCTGCCCCGAGGCCGCCGACGCCGCCGCGGACACCGGCGCCGCCGGGACGGCCGGCGGTCCGTACGAGGCGGAGCAGTTCGCCTGGTACGTGCTGCACGGTGCCTGCCGGCAGAGCCTGGCCACGGGACGGGCGATCGTCTTCCACTGAGGCCCGCCCGTCGCCGCGCCCGCCGGCCCACCCGCCCGTTCGCGGGCCGTGGCGGTCGGTGGCGGCCGTCGGAGTGACACTCCGTCGAGTCGTGACGGAGTGTCGTCAATGTCCTGCCTAGCGTGACGGGCATGACTGCAGATCGTTCCCTCGCCGCCCCGGACGGGCCGGGCCTCGCCGGGGCGCCCCGGCGAGGGGGGCTCGCGGCGCTCTTCGTCCTGGTCCTGGCCCTGCTCACCGTCGCCGCGGCCATCACACCGGCCGCGGCCGCGCGCCGAGTCGGCGGCACCGTGTCCGTGCAGTTCGAGAACAAGAGCGACCGCGACCTGACGGGCTTCGCCGTCAACGTGCCCGAGGGGTGCCTCATCCCCTTCGCACCGGCGACGATCCCCGCCGGGACCACCGCCACCTGGTCGGTGGGGCCGTGCAACTCCGCGTACGGAACCAGGGGGACGGTCGACTACACCGTGCAGGGGGAGAACGGCGCGACCACCCGGATCGGCTGGGACGTGCCCTTCACCGGGGCCAACGCCTACACCGAGTCGGCGCCCACCGGCTACGTGATCGGCCGCACCGGCGGCACCGATCCGCAGACCCCCGTCCGCTGGACCTTCGACTGCAACTCCAAGACCTGCGACGGCATCCCGGACGCGTGGAAGCTGAACGGCGTCACCCTCGACCCGGGCGACGGCAGCGGCGCCAAGTTCATCGACCTCAAGGCGATGGGCGCCGACGTCAACCGGCCCGACGTCTTCGTCCAGCTGGACTGGATGGCCGGCACCGCGCACAGCCACGCGATCGACCCCGCCGCGATCAAGAAGGTCGTGGACGCCTTCAAGAACGCGCCGTACAACAAGCGGGGGCAGACCGGCACCGGCATCAACCTGCACATCGACGCCGGGCCCACCAGCATCATGAACTTCACCACCAACACCACCTGGGGCACCCTCAGCCGGGCCAGGCAGCTCACCGAGACGGCCAACCTCGGCACCGCCGTCAACGGCCTCTACCAGTGGGACGCCTTCACCACGCTGAAGAACGCCACGGGCGGCTTCCGCAGCACCGCGCGGGGGCCGATCTTCCACTACGCGATCTCCGCCCACAACCTGGAGTCCGGCTCCTCCTCCAGCGGGATCTCGGCCGGCACGCCCGGCAGCGACCTCATCGTCAGCCTGGGCAGCTTCACCGACAACGTCGGCACCGTCGACGAGCAGGCCGGCACGCTGATGCACGAGCTCGGCCACAACCTCGGCCTGCGGCACAGCGGCGACTCCGACGTCCCGAACCACGAGCCGCAGTACTTCAGCGTGATGAACTACAGCTACCAGTTCGGCCTGACCGTGGGGACGACCAAGGGCTTCGTCGACTTCTCGCGGCAGGACCTGTCGCTGAACGAGACCGCCCTGGACGAGCGGGTCTACCCGCCGACCAGCCCGCTCTACGACGTCAGCCACTTCTGCCCCGGCATCGACGGGACGGTCGGCAAGTTCGTCACCGTCCAGTCGAGCAAGGCCACCGTCGACTGGAACTGCGACGGCCGGATCTCCGACACCGAGGTCGCCGTCGACGTCAACGGCGACGGCAGCCGGACCGCGCTCGCCGGGCACGACGACTGGAACGCCCTCGTCCTGCGCGGCGGCGCGGTCGGGCACTCCGGCGCAGAGTCCGCCGGCGTCCCGGCGCCCACCGTCGAGAACGAGGCGACGCCCCAGGACGAGGCGATGGACCTCCCCGTGGACGTCACCCCGCCGGTCACCACCGCCCGGACGAGCGCGCACCCGCACAAGGACGGCGGCCACCAGGGCGAGGGCGGCCACAAGGGCGAGGTGCGGGTCGTCCTCACCGCCACCGACGACCTCTCCGGCGTCGCCATGACCGAGTACAACCTCGACAGCAGGGGCTGGCAGACCTACACCGGCCCGATCGTGGTGACCGGCGAGGGCAAGCACCGGCTGCTCTACCGGTCCGTCGACCACGCGCAGAACCAGGAGACGGACGAGTACCTCGTCCTGCGGGTCGACCGGAACTCCGGGTGGCACCAGGAACCGACCGCCGAACACTGAGCGCACGTACGGACGCCCCGGACCGGGACCTCCCGGTCCGGGGCACCGGCATGCCGCGGGCGGAGTAGTTGACCGACCGTATACTCGCCGCATGGGACGGAGCAGCACGGCACAGGAACGACTGCTCGACGCCGCCGGCGACCTGCTGCACACCCGCGGCTACTCGGCCGTCGGCGTCGCCGAGATCTGCGCCCGGGCCGAGGTCAAGAAGGGCAGCTTCTACCACTTCTTCGCCTCCAAGCAGACGCTGACCCTCGCCGCCGTCGACGCGCACTGGACGCAGCAGCGGCAGGTCTGGCAGACCCTGCTGGGCACCCCCGGACGGCCTCCGCTGGAACGCCTGCGGCACCTGCTGGACGCCCAGGCGGCGGCGCAGCGGGCCGACAAGGCCGGCGGCGGCAGCGTCCGCGGCTGCCTGCTCGGCAACCTCGCCCTCGAACTCAGCGGCCGCGAGCCGGAGATCCAGACCCGGCTCGCCGAGATCTTCGACGAGCAGGCAGCCCTGGTACAGGGCGTCCTCGCCGAAGCGGCCGCCACCGCGCCGGTCGCCGCCGACACCGGGACGGCCCGCGCGGTCGTGGCCCAGCTGGAGGGCGCGGTGCTGTTCGCCAAGCTCGCCGACGACCCGGCCCGGCTCGACGGCCTCTGGCCCGCCGTGCAGCGCCTCGTCCGGTCCGACTGAGCGCGGCCCCGCCGGCTCCGGCTGGGCGGCGCCCCTCCGGCTTCCGCCCGGACACGCCGTGCGAGGTCCGGCCGGGGCCGTAGGCTCGACCGATGGGGACCCGGCAGGTGGACGCATCGCAGTGGCAGCAGGCCTGGACGGACGGCGGACGACGCGCCGTCCACATCGGCGACGTCGCCGACTTCAACGCCCAGTTCGTCCCGCAGAGCCCGGCCGCCCGCCGACAGGCCCACCACTACTCCTGCCTCGCCGCCTTCTACACCCCCGACCCGGCCGCGCTGTTGCTGCCCGGCGAACCCGACGCGGAGTGGACGGCCTGGCTGGCACGGGAGTTGGCCTGGGGTCCGGTCGAGCTGCACACCGGACTCGCAGACGAGCACGGCACCGTCCGCGGCACGCTCGCCGCCCGCCCGGCCCTGCGTGAGGGCGTCGAGCGGCTCGGTCTGCCCGTCCGCCCCTGGGGCCGCACCGCCGGGCCGGGCCTGGAGGCCGTCCACCACTACGAGTCCAAGGCCGCCTCGCACGAGCTCTTCGCCCGCACCGCGGCCGGGCACCCGGGCGTCCTGGTGCCCCGTCAGCGACCGGCCCGCTCGGCCCGGCGGGCCGCCCGGCTGCTCGCCGCCCTGGCCCGCCGCGGCGAGACCGCCGTCCTCAAGGCCCACCACGGCGTCGGCGGGTACGGCACCGCCGTCGTCACCCCGCGGGAGACCGCTGCGGCAGGCGGCGCCCGGGCGCTGCTGCGCGGCCTCGCCGCCGAGGGCGTCCTGCCGCCCGGCGGCGGACTGCTGGTGGAGGAGTACGTCCCCGGGCGGGGCCGGCTGCGGAACCTCACCTTCGACGCGGTGATCGCCGACGACGGCACCGTGCACCCGGTCGGCACCGCCGTGATGCACGTCGACGGCACCAGCTACCGGGGCGCCACCGCAGGCCCCGGCGCGGTGCCGCCGCGGGCGGCCGCCACCGCGGAGGCGTTCGGCCTCGCCGTCGGCGCCGAACTCGCCCGGGCGGGCCACCGCGGCTGGTACGACGTCGACTTCGTCACCGACCCGGCCGGTCGGCTCGCCCCGACCGAGGCCAACCTGCGGCTCACCGGCCCCGCCGTCGCCTTCGTGCTCGCGGCCCGCCTCGACGCGGTGCACGGCCCGGGCCACCGGGTCCGCACCCTGGACATGCTGCCGCTCGGCGCCCGGCTGCCGCAGCAGGCGCTGCTCGCGCACCTGGCCCAACTCGCCGAGCGCTGCGAGCGGTTCGGTGTGCGCCTGCTGCCGACGATCCCCACCGCGAGCTGGGAGGAACTGCCGACCGCGGGGGTGGCCCTGGCCGCCCGTGCCCCCGACACGGTGACGGCCCTGGACGCACTGGACGCGGCGGAGGCGGTCGCCCGGGCGGCCTGCGAGGCCCTCGCCGACCCCTTCGACGCCGTCGCCCCCGGCGTGCCCGGCGTCAGCGCCCGTTCTCCGAGGGGCCGCGCCGCCCGGTGACCGTCCGCGCGGCCGCCGACCCCTGCGAGAGCATGAACGATCCCACGATCGCCGCGGCGACGATCAGCGTGACGTTGAACGTGTAGACCATGAACGCCTGCCGTCCCCAGTCGGTCGGGTTCGTCAGCCGGTACATGTTGTCCTGCGGCCACCAGGCGGCGAGCAGCCAGACGATCGCGAGATGGGTGAACCGGGTGAGCACCGGCCCCCGGCCGAGCCGCGCGACCGCGGGGCGCCCGAAGAGGAGGAACGCCGTTCCCAGGGCGAAGCCCAGCCACTCCGCCCCGTACAGCACCGAGAACGCGAGGGTGTAGCTCCCGGGCACCGCCGAGAGGTCGGTGGAGCCCGGCCAGAGAGTGGAGGTGAGGGACGCACTGCCGAAGAAGGCGAAGACCACGACCAGCACGACCAGGCACCCCCGGGTGAAACCGTCCGCCTCGACCCGGCCGCCACCGCCCTTGACGGAGCCCGAGGTCTTGCCCGAGCTCTTGCCCGCGCCGTCGGCGTGGCCGCGCGGCGCGGGCAGCGGCAGCGCCGCTCGGTCCAGCTTCCCGGCGCGGGTGCGCGGCAGCGCCGGGACGGGGACGACGGCCTCCGGCACGAGCTGCTTCGGCAGCCGCTCGGCGAGGTACTCCCGGACGGCGGAGGCCTCCGGCCGGGTGCCCTCCGCCGCGACCACGTAGGCCACCAACGGTCGCTTCGCGGAACCCTGTTCGGGACCGAGGGCGGTCACCGCGCACTCCCGCACCTCCGGGTGGCCGCGCAGCACCGCCTCCGCCTCGGCCGCGTTCGCGGTGCCCGCCCCGGAGTCCCGGCCGATGTACTCCAGCAGCCCGTCGGCGCGCCGCCGCGCCAGATCGCCGGTGCGGTACGCGCGGTCGTCGATCCCGGGCAGGAAGGCGAAGCGGGACCCGGTCAGGTCGGGCAGGCGCGGGTAGCCGCGGCCGACGCCCGGCCCGGTGAGGCAGATCTCGCCGATGTCGCCGTCCGGGACGGGCCGGTCGTCCGGGCCGATCAGGTGCACGCCGTTGCCGGGGAACGGCCGGCCGATCAGGGAGATCCGCTCGGGCTGCTCCACGTCCCCGCCGAGGTCCGCCGGATCGAAGTACGTGCTGTCGACGCCCGCCTCGGCGACGCCGTACACGTTGATCACCCGGACACCGGGGCCGAGGTAGCGTTGCATCCTCAACTGCTCGTCCAGGTACCACTTCTCGGCGCCCACCGTGAGCAGCCGCAGCGCCCCGAGCTCCAGGCCGCGCGGCTGCAGGTGGTCGAGCAGGCGGCGCGCGGTGTGGACGTTGGTCTCCATCACGGTGATCCGCTCGTCGACCACCAGCCGGTGCAGCTCGGAGAGTTCCGCGGTGCGGTCGAGCGTGAAGTTGCGCTTGGCCATCACCAGGGTGCCGCCGGTGCACAGGGCACGGATCCAGTCCGCGGTGAAGACGTCGAACTCCAGGGTGGCGGTCTGCAGGAAGCGGTCCGCCGGGGTCAGCCCGTACACCTCGCACCAACCCCGGTGCGAGTGCAGCAGATTGCGGTGCTCGACCAGGGCGCCCTTGGGCAGCCCGGTGGAGCCGGAGGTGTAGAAGACGCAGGCCGGGTCGCCGGACGTCAGCCCGACGGCGAGCGGCCCGTCGTCCTCGGCGGCGACCGCGGCCGCCGAGGTGTCCAGGCAGAGCAGCGCACCCTCGCCGGAGTCGGCCAGCCGGACCCGGTGCACCTCCTCGGTCACCACCACGGCCGGAGCCGCGTCCGCCAGCACGTGCCGGATCGTCCGGTCCGGTCCGGTCGGCTCCAACGGCACGTACGCGGCACCGGTCTTGAGCACCGCCAGCAGTGCCGTGATCAGTTCGGTGCTGCGGCCGAGCGCGACCGCGGCGCAGCCGCCCGGGCCGAGCCCGAGGCCGGCCAGGTGCCGGGCCAGCCGGTTCGCCCGCCGGTCCAACTCCCCGTAGGTGAGCCGGACCTCGCCGCAGACCACGGCCGATGCGTCCGGTGCGCGCACCGCCTGCTCCTCGAACAGGCCGTGCACGGTCTGCGCCTCCCCCTGCATGGTCCAACCCCTCCCTCGTCGGCGGTACCGCCCTGAGCCTGCCCGCCCCCACTGACAGTGTGCAGCCAGTACGCCAGGGTGACCGGCCGGGAGCGCCGGGTAGTTGCGGGTCCGTCACCGGATCGGGACGTGCCGCGGACCTGCGTCGGCTACCGGTGGGTGCCGACGGGCTACCGATGGGTGACCGATGCGGCGCCAACTCCCGCCGCCTACGGTGGAGTCCACCGGCAGCCGTCACCGGCGGACCGGACACCGCACCCGAGGGGGACCACCATGACCGCCTACGCCATCGCCCGGATGCGCGCCATCGACTTCGGCCCGGACATCGTCCAGTACCTGCGCCGGATCGACGCCACCCTGGAGCCCTACGGCGGCCGCTTCGTCGTCCACGGCGGCGCCTACCGGGTGCTGGAGGGGGAGTGGTCGGGCGACACCATCGTCATCGCCTTCCCGGACGGCGAGCGCGCCCACGCCTGGTACGACTCACCCGTCTACCGGGAGATCATCGCCCTGCGCACCGACCACTCCACCGCCGACCTGATCATCGTCGAGGGGGTGGGGGAGGGCTACCGCGGTGAGGACGCGCTGGCCAAGCTGCTGCCCGCCCACGAGGGCGACGGAGGAGCCTGACCGGCCGTCCGGTCGAAGCGGACTGACTGTCCATCAGATCTTGGCGGTGGCGTGCGCGCGCGGTGCGCACGCCCGCCGCGAAGAATTAACCTCCTCGGTCTACTCGCGTAAACCCTGGGAGCAGCAAGCTTGTTGAGCGCCCGGAACCAGTCCGTCCGGGTGCTCTTCGCGCTTCCCCCATCCCTGGAGTCACGCATGCGCTCGATACGCCCGCTGCGCCGCACCGCCGCCGCGCTCGGCGCCGCCGCCCTCGCCGCCACCGCGCTGATGACCAGTGCCGGCACCGCCGAGGCCGCACTGCCCACCCCCGTCTCCACCAGCACCGCGAAGACCTACCTGGCGAGCCTCACGGTGGCCGCCGAGTCCCACGAGTCCACCTACGACCGCACCCTCTTCCCCCACTGGATCACCATCTCCGGCACCTGCAACACCCGTGAGACCGTGCTGAAGAGGGACGGCGTCGGCGTCACCACCGACTCCGCCTGCGCCGCCACCGCCGGCACCTGGACCTCCGCCTACGACAACGTGGTGACCACCAGCGCGTCCACCTTCGACATCGACCACCTGGTGCCGCTCGCCGAGGCCTGGCGCTCCGGCGCCTGGGCCTGGACGACCGCCCAGCGCCAGAACCTCGCCAACGACCTCACCCGCCCGCAGCTGATCGCCGTCTCCGCGAGCTCCAACCGTTCCAAGGGCGACCAGGACCCGTCGACCTGGCTGCCGCAGGCCTCCTACCGCTGCACCTACGTCCGCGCCTGGGTGCAGGTGAAGTACTACTACGGCCTGTCCGTCGACAGCGCCGAGAAGTCCGCCCTCACCTCGGTGCTCAACGGCTGCTGAGCCGTCCCCGTCCGCTCCGTGCCCGGAGAGGGCGGACGCCCGGACGCTCCCTCGGGGTGGGAGCGCCCGGGCGTCCGGACGTAGCCGTGGCCTCAGGCCGGCAGCTGCGCCTCGATCGCGGCGACCAGCTCGTCCGCCTCGGGCTCGGTGCGCGGACGGAACCGGCCGACCACCGTGCCGTCCGCGGACAGCAGGAACTTCTCGAAGTTCCACTGCACGTCGCCGGCCGTGCCCTCGGCGTCCGCCACCTCGGTCAGCCGGGCGAACAGCGGGTGCCGCTCCTCGCCGTTCACGTCGATCTTCTCGAACAGGGGGAAGGACACCCCGTAGGTGGTCGAGCAGAAGGTCTGGATCTCCTCGGCGCTGCCCGGCTCCTGCCCCAGGAACTGGTTGCACGGGAAGCCGAGCACCGTGAAGCCGCGGTCGGCGTAGCGCTGCTGCAGCCGCTCCAGCCCGGCGTACTGCGGGGTCAGACCGCACTTCGAGGCGACGTTGACCAGCAGCAGCGCCTTGCCCTTGTGGTCGGCGAGCGAGGTCGGCTCACCGGCGAGGGTGCGCAGGGGGATGTCGTACAGGCTCAACGGAGGGTCCCTTCGGGGCGTTGTCGTGCGGCTTGTCGTGCGGCTTCGGCACGAGGCTTCGGCACGCGGCGCACGGGATGCGTCACAGGGCACAACCCGGCGCGGACCCGATCTGTTCCCGCACCCACCGGCGCGCCGCCGCGGCGACGCGCCCCCGCCACCCGGACGGCGGAGGGTGCTCGGCCGGTCGCCCTACGTGTGCTGTGCTGACCGCCATGACCAACCCCGACGGCGTCGCCCACTACGAGGACCTGCGGGCCCTCTTCGTGAACTGCACCCTCAAGCGCTCCCCGGAGCGCAGCCACACCCAGGGCCTGATCGACATCAGCCGCGGGATCATGGAACGGCAGGGCGTCACCACCGAACTGCCGCGCGCCGTCGACCACGACATCGCCACCGGCGTCTGGCCCGACATGACCGAGCACGGCTGGGAGACCGACCAGTGGCCGGTGATCTACTCCCAGGTGATGTCCGCCGACATCCTGGTGCTGTGCGGCCCGGTCTGAGTCGGGGATACACCTCATGAGTGGGTGACTGGCCGGGGTCTTCGGCCGCCGCCCTCATACCGGTGGTGCTGCACGGTCTTGCGCTCTCCCGGTGCCTTGGACGGTACCCGGCGTTTTCGGCCGGACCAACCGAGTCTGCGGGAGCAGAGCCCATGCTGGCGAGTCGGACGACTCATAGCTGTCTCTTGCAGCTCACACCTGTTCATTGATTCAGCGCTTCAGCGAATCGCAGCACCGTCATGCGACCTGTGAACCTGACCTGGAGGAACACTTCGATGACCGACACCGCCGCGTCCTACGGTGACTTGCGTGCCCTGGTGATCAACTGCACGCTCAAGCGCTCCCCGGAGCGCAGCCACACACAGGGCCTGATCGATATCAGTACCGGGATCATGGAGCGCCAGGGCGTCGAGGTTGAGGTGCTGCGGGCGGTGGACATCGACATCGCGACCGGCGTGTGGCCGGACATGACCGAGCACGGGTGGGAGACGGACGAGTGGCCGGTCATCTACTCGAAGGTGATGTCCGCGGACATCCTTACCTTGGCTGGGCCTGTGTGGCTGGGGGACAACTCCTCGGTGATGAAGCAGGTGGTCGAGCGGCTCTACGCGTGCTCGTCGCTGCTGAACGAGCGGGGCCAGTACGCCTACTACGGCCGGGTCGGCGGCTGTCTGATCACCGGGAACGAGGACGGCGCGAAGCACTGCGCGATGAACGTCCTCTACAGCCTGCAGCACCTCGGCTACGTGATCCCGCCGCAGGCGGACGCGGGTTGGGTGGGCCCGGCCGGTCCCGGCCCGTCGTATCTGGACGAGGGATCGGGCGGCCCGGAGAACGACTTCACCAACCGGAACACCACGTTCATGACGTGGAACCTGCTGCACCTGGCCCGGATGCTCAAGGACGCCGGCGGCATCCCGGCGCATGGCAACCAGCGCTCGGAGTGGGACGCGGGCTGCCGCTTCGACTTCGAGAACCCCGAACACCGCTGAGATCAGCGGAGCCCGGGCTAAGGGACGAAGCCGGTCGATGGGCGGACTTGGCCACCCTAGGCCCGACCGCTCGAGTACCCGAGGCGGAACCTCGCGGTCGGGCGCTCGTACCGGACGACCAGCCGCTCAGTCGTCGGTGGCGGAGGAGCTTCCCGGGCCCTGCCAGCCGCTGGCCGAGGGCCAGAGGACGGAGATGCCGAGGACCCGCTCGACGAGGTCGGGGATCCACGGCTCGTCGGGCGGCGAGGTGAGGACGACATGGAGCCGCTCGGGAGTCCCGCCCACCACTTGTCCGATCTCCCGGACACGTACGGCGCCGGACCGCACGGCGTGGTACGAGGTATGGCCGGCTGGGAGGACCTCGTAGACGATCGGACCCTGCTCTCCGGGCCGGAGGACATCGACGATCGACGAGTCCTGCGGCTTGTGGCCTGCCCCGAAGAGAGCCGCCATGAGCTGGTGGCGTACCGCCTCGTGCTGGAGGCACGTCCGGTCGGTCTCGGCCGCAGCCGCGAGCTCGGCCGTCAGGACGGTGGCTGGCGCGGCCACGGAAGACACCTCAGGAGAGTCCTTGCCCGCGAGCTTTGCCAGGGCGGCGATCGCCCGGTCCAGCCAGCCGCTGCTCTGCAGCACCTCGCCGAGCTGCTCCAGCTCGGTTGCGTCCGCTGACTGCACGGCGTCCGGAAGGTTGCGGGAGATGTCACGCAGTACCGTCAGGTCGGCAGAGGACGGGGATCCCAGGAGCCGCCAGACGGAGAGCCAGTCGGCCTGGTCGCGGCGGAAGCAGCAGCTGACCAGACCGTCGAGTGCCAAGACACTGGCGTGGGGCGGTTCGGTCGGGGAGTCGCCACCGATGGCAGTCAGCACTGTCAGCGCGCTCCTGCACCGCTCGGCCGAGCGTTCGGAGATCTCGTGGCGCCCGAAGTCGCTCGCCGACACGACATATACGCCGGAGCGGCGTCGCACGACCCAGACGTCCAGTTCCTGCCCGGCCCCGGGCACTCGGTCATCGGGCCTCAGCTTCAGGAGGTACCGCCGCTGCCGGTCCTCCGGCACCGGGGTGACCCTCCAGTGGAAGTGGTCGCCATGGGCGAGGGCGCGTACCCGCAGTTCGGTACCGGGTGCGAGTTCGTCCGCCTCTCCCAGACCGACCGCGGCAAGGGTCTCCGCGTCCAACGGGGTGGGCCTGCGGACGAAGAGCACCGAACTGCCGTCCGGTGAGAGGTTCCAGGTGCGAGAGGAGCCGAGGACGAGGTGATTACCTCGTGGCTGGGTCTCGATGTGACCGCCGGACAGGTCTGCCGCGAGCGCGTTGCGGAGCCGGTCCAGGAAGACGTCCGTCTGATCCGGCCGGTCCGAGGTGAGGTCGGCGAATGCGCTTCGGGTTTCGGCGCTCACCTGGATCTGTTCGACCGGCAGGGCGCGTACCGCCGCCACGTCCTGGAGAGCCGGGCCGCGGTCGGTGACAGCGAGCCTGGAGAACCTGTACCGGGACGGGACTCCGGCCAGGTACTGCGCCGGGCTCCGCTCGCCGTGCATGCTCCGGTAGCCGGTCAGGGCCGTTCCGTCGTGGCTCAGGACGAACCGGTAGCCGTTGAGATCGACGAGTCGGTAGCCGTCCGTCTGTTGTGCTTGGCGTCCATCAGTCAGAAACGTGGCGATCACGCCACGGATCTCGGCCTCGGCCTCCTGGTCGCTGCCGCTGTGCGCGGCCACGAAGGCCCGCACAGCGGCTCTGGTCACCCGGAGCCTGCCCAGGAACGCTTCCGTCGCGTCCAGCCCGGCCCCTGGGTCGGCGTCGGCAGGCACCCTGGGCAAGAAGCGAGGTGCCGCCCGGTCCGGAATCGAGCTCGTCCGGAAACCGCCGCAGGAACTGTCACGGCACCAGCCGTCGGCATTCTTCGTGGCAGCTCGCAGCGCTCCCCGTCGAGATGGAAGCGCGAGCAGACACAGCCCTGCGCCGGGTCGGAGGGGGACTCCGGGGCGGCATCGTCCGGTCCAACGGATGGTGACAGATCGGCGGCTGGCAGCATGACCGAAGGCAAGGGAGAGGTGTGCAGCACCATCAGTGTCTGGGTGCTTCTGGTCAGGGCCACGTACAGCTGACGCGGACCCTCGGCCCCGCGAGCCGTGATGGTCGCGGGTTCCAGTACGAGGACGTGGTCGAACTCCATGCCCTTTGCCTCACCGGCGGTCAGGACGGTCACCGCTTCCCGGACCTCGTCTGTCATCGCCTCCGCGGAGTCGACCAGGAGCCGGACCTGCTGGAGCCAATCCGAATCCTCAGGAACGACCAAGGCGATCGAGCGCTGGATGTGACCGTCCGATCCAGCCAGTCGTGCCGCGTGCGCGACCGCCTCGGCGAGGAGCTGCCAAGGCGTCGTCTCCACGATCCGCACGGGCTCCCCGTCCGCTTCCTTCACCGCAGCCGGGAAAGGAACGGAGGGGGCCACTGCCCACGCGAGCGGAGCGACGAACTCCATGATCTGCGCTGGCACCCGATAGCTGGTGGTGAGCTCTTCGAGGTGCCAGCCGCCCTCGCCCGCCAGGATCCGGCCGATCCGCTCCCAACTCGAATAACTGTGCGGTCCGGTGGCCTGCGCGAGGTCGCCGAGCACCGTCATCGACCCCTTCGGATTGCGTCGCCGCAGTGATCGGGCCTGCATGGGAGTCAGGTCCTGGGCCTCGTCCACCACGATGTGAGGGTAACGCTGCGGCGTATCACCCGAGATGAGGGTGCGTAGCTCTTCCAGGCACACCAGGTCGTCCAAGGTCCACGGCTCGTCCTCGGCACGCTCGGCGGCCGGGCGTGAGAGCAGCGCCTGCTCTGCCGCGTCGAACACTTCGGTAGCGCACTCGGCCAGCCTGCCCGACGAGTTCAGCAGGCTCCGCAGGCCTCCTCCGGGCTCAGGGGAGGCCAAGCGCGTTCGACGAGCGCGGCCACTTGGCGATGGCGCTCGATGCCCTGCCGAACGCCCCGGTCACGAGCGCGCTGGGGGAAACCCTGCCGCAGCGCGGCCAGCAGGAGGTCGACCAACACGTCGCGGAAGCGGTCCCGGCGGGCCCGGTAATGGCCGGGCCCGCTGCGGGCGGCCTCGAAGACGCGGCGGACCTCGGATGCCGGAACCCTCAGGGGTGCGCTGCCCAGGACGATGGTGAACATCGGCTCGTGGTGCTCGTCAGTTCCGGCGGTGATGGCGGCATCGACGGCGGCCGGCCGGCAGTTGCTCTCGACCCTGCGTCGCAGCACTTCCGCCATGCGCTCGTCCGACTTGATCCGCCGCACCGGCGGCGCGTCCTCGGCTCGCACCGTCCCATCCCAGAGGAGGGAGAGCTCGACGGCGGTGACGTTGCGCGTGCCCAGGGTGGGGAGGACCCTACCGACGTACTCCAGGAACCTCCGGTGCGGGCCGACTACCAGGATGTCCTGCGCCTGGAAGCGCTTGTTGTCGACGAGCCAGGTGACCCGGTGGAGGCCGACAGCCGACTTCCCGGTGCCCGGACCGCCCTGGACGACCAAGACATCCGTGGACGGGCCGGCCACCAGCGCCATCTGGTCGGGCTGGATGGTTTCGACGATGTCGCGCATGCGGCTGCGGCGGGCGCGATCGAGGTCCCGGAGCAGCAGGTCGTCCACGGCGGGCTGCCGGAGGCCGGAGCCGGGGGGCGAAGACGTCTCCGGGGGTCGGCACACCCGTCCCCGCGCCGGTGGCGGCCGGGACCGGCGGGGCTATCTCGTCGCGATAGTCCCGGACCCTCCGCTGGTCACAGTCCAGCCGCCGCCGCAACCGGACCTCTCCCGGGGCGTCCGGCGTGGCCAGGCGCCACGCAGTGGCGAGCTCGTTTGTCCAGGAGATGACGACGGTGTCGCGGTCTCGGCATCGTGCACTGTCCGACGTCCGATGTAGAAGCCCTCCGGCTCACCCGTCTCGTCCGACCGGGTGTCAACCCGCATCGTGACGAGGTTCTCGTCTTCCAGCCGGAACGCCTCCGCCCTGGCCAAGGACTCCACCCTGGCCGTGATGCCGTCCTTTCCGCTGGCTGCCGCCCGGGCCGACGCGTCGCCGGACAGTTCGGTGAGCTTGGCTTCGTAGCATGCGTACGCACGGTCGACCGCCCGCTGTTCGGTGGCGATGACAGCCAACCTCGATGACGTGCTCATGTGCGCTTCCCCTCCTGCGGGGGCAGCACTACGCGGCCACCCGCCTGCAGCCGCCACCTTGCCTACCAGGGCGTGCACGTACGTCGGGCCGGGAAAGCCACATTCGTTGTGGAAGCGTAGGGTTCCGGCTTCCGCGCCGCTGCAGCGGCTTCGGCTCCCTAAAGTCCCCGCTCACGCGGGGATGCCCCCGGGCGAGACGCCAACGTGTTGCTGGTCCTCGGTCTCCGGTGCCTAGGGTGAAGTACCAGTACACCGTCGGCCAGGGTGGGAAATCCTTCGGCAGCTGCCGCCACGCGCACCCGGTCCGCACCGCGTAGAAGATCGCGTCCACGATCCGCCGCCGCGGGTGCTTCTCCCCGCCGTCCGCCCTTCGGCCCCACCCTGGCTGGTGGCAGCAACGGCTCCACCAGTGCCCACTGCTCGCCTGCCTCATGGCACGGCAGATCTCAAACGCGGTCTGAGACACGAAGGGTCGAATTTCGGCCTGCGTCATTCGTTCCCTTCTCGCGCCGTGACTTCCTAGACGAACATCGCTCAAGCCTTTGGGTGCGTGCAATTTTTCCTACACGGAGCGGGGTTGATGGCGGCGTGAAAGACCATATTCGCCGATTGGTCGTGTCTGTCTTGTTGGCGGCGCTCGTGGCCAGCGGGGGCGCGCCCGCAGCCTCGGCGCGTCCCGGCCTGGGTCTGGCCGGTCCTTCGTCGAGTACTGGCAAGCCGCCCAAGGCAACGCCGGAGCCGCCCGTGCTGACGATGAAGCAGAAGCAGGAACAGGCAGGGAAGCTTGGAGGCGCCTCTGCTCCTGATCGGCCCACGCTTGCAGCGGCAGCACGTGTCGCCGGGCCGAAGACCCCGGGATACCGGCAGTTGACGGAGGCCGAGGTCCGCGTCGGCGGCAAGGGCGCGTCACAGAAGGCGACACCCAAGGCGGTGGCCCCCGCCGCGGCCGAGGCTGTCGCGGCGTGGGGTCCCGGGCATCCGTACATCGCGAATCTGCGTTCCTATGCAGACAATCTGCAGAGCGGCAGCACAGGGCTTTCTTGGTGCGCAACCTGGGATTTCAATCCTGACACTCCTTCCGGAATTCTCGGTGCCGGTCGCGGCGCGGTATCGGTGGTGTTCTACCGCGCGTCGGACAACGCGCAGATCGACGCCGCGCAGTGGTCGGTGTACGAGGCTACCGGCTGGTGCTCGCTGACGGCGCAGATCCAGCGGGACGTCAACTACTACGCGGTCGTCACGTACGCCTACAGTGACGGGACCTCCGATCAGCTCGTTTCGCCGTCGGCTCCGCCGGTGCCGATCTATGGGGTTCCGGCGAACGTGTCGCTGGCGTGCCCGGGTTCGCCGTCGAGTACCGGCATCGTGCTGGAGTTGGTGAAGTACTGCGGTGACCCGGTGAACACCTCCACCGGTGCGTTCGGTGAGGTGTTCACCGATGCGCAGGTGGCGGGGCCCGGTCAGGCGATACAGCTGACCCGGAGCTACTCGTCCGCGCTGGCCACGAGCGGCGTGTTCGGCAAGGGCTGGGCCTTCCCGTACTCGGCGTCGCTGATCGTTGGTCAAGCTGTGGTCACGTTCCGTTCGGAGGACGGCTCGCAGACCGACTACGCCGTCCAGGCGGATGGCTCCCTCGTCCCGACCCGGCCGTACGTCCACTCGAAGCTGCAGAAGACCGCCGGCGGGTACCAGCTGACGACCCCCGATCAGCACCAGGTGCTCTTCGACGCCACCGGGCGGCTGACGGCGATGCGTGATCCGGCCGGGGTCGGGCTGGCACTCGGCTACACCGGCAGTCAGCTGACCTCCGTCACCGACGCGGGCGGACACACCGTCACCTTCTCCTACACCGGCTCACTGCTCACCACCGCGACCCTCCCAGGTGCCCGGACCATCGCCTACGGCTACACCAGCGGCCGGCTGACCAGCGTGAAAGACCTTCGCGGACAGACCACGACCTTCGGCTACGACGCCGGCAGCGGACTGCTGACCACCGTCACCGACCCGCTCGGCAAGACGCGGATCACCAACGTCTACGGCAGCACGGGCCGGGTGACGAGCCAGACCGACGCCCTGGGCGCGAAGACCACGTTCACCTACGACGCGGCGAACCCCGGCACCACCTACGTCACCCACCCTGACGGTGGGATATGGACGCAGAAGTACACCGACGGGGTCATCAGCTGGCAGTCCGACCCGTACGGGAAGACCACCACCTACGGCTATGACAGCTCCCTCAACCGGACCTCGCTGACCGACGCCAACGGCAAGAAGGCCACGTTCACCTACGACGCAGCCGGCAACGTCCTGACCAGCACCTCCCCCGCACCGACGTCCGCCGTGAACACCTGGACCTACGACGCAGCCAACCACGTCAATACGCACAAGGACGCCCGCGGCAACACAACCGCCTACACCTACAACGGAAGCAACCAGCTCACCGCCACGACCGACCCCGCAGGCGGCAAGACCGCCTACACCTACGGCTCGCTCGGCCTGCTCGCCACGCTCACCAGCCCGCGCGGCGGCATCACGACCTACGGCTACGACGCCGCAGGCAACCGCACCTCGGTGACCACACCGCTCGGCGAGAAGACCACCTTCGCCTACGACTCCGCAGGCAGGGTCACCGGTAAGACCGACCCGCGCGGAAACCTCAGCGGCGCGACCCCCGCCGCCTACACCACCACCTACACCTACGAGCCCGGCGGCCGACTCGCCACGGCCAAGGACCCGCTCGGCAACACCACCACCTACACCTACGACGCCGACGGCCGACTCGCCACGGTGAAGGACCCGCTCGGCAACACCACCACGTACGGCTACGACGCGGCCGGCAACCGCACCAGCGTGAAGGACGCCGCGGGCAACACCACCGTCAGCACCTACGACTGGACCGGCAGCCCGACCGCCGGCACCGACGCGCTCGGTAACAAGACCACCTCCAGCTACGACAAGAACGGCCGCCTGGCCAAGGTCGTCACCGCGCGCGGGAACGTGTCCGGGGCCACCCCGGCCACCTACACGACCACGTTCGGGTACGACGCAGGCGGCAACCGCACCTCGGTCACCGACCCCACCGGAGCGGTCTCGGCCACCACCTACGACGAGGTCAACCGGCCCGTCACCGTCACCGACCCACTCGGCAACACCACCACCACGACCTACAGCCCCACCGGCCAGATCCTCACCGTCACCGACCCGACCTCCGCCAAGACCACGTACGGGTACGACACGCTCGGTCGGCTGACCAGTGTCACCGACCCGCTGGGCAAGATCACGAGCTACGGCTACGACGCCGGCAGCAACCGGACCTCGGCCACCACGTCCCTGGGCAACAAGACGACGTGGGCGTTCGACGCCGACGAACGCCTCACAAGCGTCGTCGACCCGCGCGGGAACACCTCCGGAGCCACGCCCGCCACGTACACCACCACCTTCGGCTACGACGCCGCGGGGAACCGCACCACCGTCAGGGACCCGCTCGGCAAGACCACCACGACGGCCTACGACGCCCTGAACCGGCCGACATCCGTCACCGACCCGCTGGGCCGCAGGACCAGCACCGGGTACGACGCCGCCGGGCACGTGACGACCGTGAGCGATCCGACCGGCGCGGTGACCACCAACGCCTGGAACACGGTCAACGACCGCACGTCCCGGACCGACGCGAACAACCACGTCACCACCTATTCCTACGACGCGCTCCACCGCCCCGCGACCGTCACCGACCCGCTGGGCAACAAGGTCAGCTACGGCTACGACCCCGAGGGGCACGCCACCACCTTCACCAACGCCCGCGGCCTGATCACCACCAACAGCTACGACCCGCGCGGCCTGCCGACCGGCACCACCTACTCCGACACCACCCCGGCCACCAGCCGGACCTACGACAGCGCCGGCCGGACGAAAACGATCACCGACGCCACCGGCACGCGCACCCTCACCTACGACAATGCGAACCGGCTGCTGACCACCACCGCACCGGGAGGCGGCACCGGATTCACCTACACCTACGACCCCCGCGGCAGCGTCCTCAGCCGCCAGTACCCCGACGGCGAGAAGCTCACCTACACCTACGACAACGACGGCCGCCGAACCCAGCTCACCGCCGACGGCGCCAGCACCACCTACGGCTACGACCCGGCCGGAAACCTCACCACCACGGCCCTGCCCGGCACCAACGGCTACACCGAGACCCGCACCTACGACCCCGCGGGCCGTATCGCTTCCATCGCCAGCACCAAGGGCACGACGACGCTCGCCTCCTGGCAGCTCACCCGCGACGCGGCCGGCCAGCCCACCAAAGTCGACGTCAACCGCCTCGGCCTCGGGACCGGAGTCCAGAACTACACCTACGACCAGGCCGGCCGCCTGACCTCGGGCTGCCCCGTCTCCCCGACCACCGTCGGCTGCGCTGCCGGCGCCCTCACCTACACCTACGACAAGGTCGGCAACCGCCTCACCCAGACCGACGCCTACGGCACCACCACCTACACCTACGACCCCGCCGACCAGCTCACCAAGAGCACTCTCGGCACCGGCACCGCCACCTACACCTACGACGCGGACGGCAACACCGCCACCGTCGCCACCTCCTTCAACACGACGAAGATCGCCAGCGGCGCCACCCTCGCGCCAGGCGCGATCGTGGCCTCCAACAACGCCCGGCTGATCATGCAGGCCGACGGCAACCTGGTCCTGTACCAGATCGACACCGGCCTCGCCGTCTGGTCCTCCGGCACCGCCGGCCACCCCGGCGCCCACGCCACCCTGCAGACCGACGGCAACTTCGTGGTCGCCGACTCCGCGGGAACCGTGCTGTGGAGCACCAACACCGCCGGCCACCCCGGCGCCATCGGCTGGGTCCGAGACGCAGGTAACTTCTACCTCTGGGACGAAGCCACCAGCACGACACTCTTCAACACCCCCGGCTGGCGCGCGGAGGCCAGCACCCACAGCACCACCTACACCTACGACGCCGCCGGACGCCCGACCACCGTCGCGGGCGCGGACACCTACGCCTTCACCTACGACGCCGACGGCAACCGCGTCACCACCAAGACCAACGGCGCCCCCTCACGCACCCTCGCCTGGGACATCAACAACCCCCTGCCACAGATCGCCACCGAGACCAACGCCACCGGCGCCCTGATCGGCGACTACACCTACGACCCCCTCGGCCAGCCGCAGAGCCAGCACAACCCCGGCGGCACCTACTACCACCACCGCGACTGGCTCGGATCCGTCACCGACGTCACCAGCTCCACGGGCGCCCAGCAGACCCGCACCACCTACGACCCCTACGGACGCTCCGGCACCGTCACCACCACCCCAGGCGCCCCGACCACACCCTTCGGCTTCGCCGGCCAGTACAACGACCCCACCACCCTGGGCAAGCAGTACCTCCGCGCCCGCACCTACGACACCGCCACCGGACGCTTCACCAGCCGCGACCCCATCCCGTCGCCGACCACCGCCCCGTACGGCTCGGCCTACTCCTACGCGGCCGACGCACCCACCATCTACACCGACCCCAGCGGCATGACCCCGCAGGACGCCGACCCCTCCAACATGAGCGTGGGCGAGGCCATCGGCAGCGGACTCGCCACCGGCGCCAAGATGCCCTTCGAATTCGTCGGCGACCTCTACAACGCCTTCACCGGCAACAACGGCGGAGCCGCCGCCTTCGCCGACAAGTACTTCCCCGTCCGCCCCGCCTACGCCTACTACGTCGCCGCCGCCAAACTTCGCGAATTCGGCTGCAACAACGTCGCCGACCAGGTCGAGAAGCACGCCGACGAACTCGCCCAGCAAGTCGCCGTCGCCACCCTGGGCGGTCTCGACGCCTGGGCCCAGCGCCGCTTCACCCCACGTGGCCCCAACGTGACGACCGCTTTGGGCATGAGCGGACTCGGAAGCGAGCTCACCCAGGACATCGCCCAGCACGGCGCAGTTACCGGTATCCCCGAGCTCAACCTCTGGGGACTGAAGATCAGGGACCGGGGACTCGCGTTCGAAGAGAAGATGGGCATGAGCAACCTGCCCGATGGCTTCAAGGGATTCGACCACTTCGACGCCGAGACTCACACCGCTATCAGCCTCAAGTCCCTTGATACCAGTGCTCCCAGCTACCAGACCGCTGCCGCCGTGTTCAACCGGTTGAAGGAAGGGATTGACAACGCTCAGCGCTACGCGGGCGATCACCGGCACCCGGACGTGCTTCCTCCTGGTGACATCAAGAACCGAGTGGTCTACGTGATCGTCAACGGAAAGGATCCACTCACTTCAGCCCAGCTTGGCGGCATGAAGCGTGCGGAAGACTACGCACATAACAATGGTGTCGTGCTGCTGTTCGGCACCTCGACAGGCTGACCGGGGAAGCTGGGAATGGGCTACGACTTTCACATCACTCGCGCGCAGGACTGGACCCAGAGCCCTGAGCATCCGATCAACATCACGGAGTGGGAGGAGCTGGCGGCTAACAGTCCACTGCTTGAGGAAGGCGCTCCATGGGAGTCGACCGACCTGGGCTTGGAAAGGACCTTCAACGTCCCCGGCGAGACCGCGGTGTTCGCATGGTGGCGAGGAAGGATCGACATCAAGGGGTACTTCAGTGACAAGACCGAGGAGGCCGCGAAGGCCATCGCGGAGGCACTCGGCGCGCATGTGCTCGGTGATGACGACTAAAATCTGAGTCAGCTCGTTGGAGAGCCCCTGCCCCGTGCAGGGGCTCTCTGCGTATCCTGGGGAAGCGGGTGATGTCCATCCCCTGGAAACGTAGGGGCCTTCGCCCAAGGCCGGGAAGTTAACGGATTTCCGCTGGTTGCAAGGCCGTTGGTGTCCAAGCTGTCGCTGCGTAGAGGCCAGGCCCGATCTTGTGGATGAGGCCGCTGTCGGCCCATCGGGAGAGCTGCCGATACATGGTGTGCAGGTGACGTCGCCGAAGTGGGCGGCGATCTCTGCGGGTCTCCACAGCCGGGTCGGGTCGTCCTCGAGGAGGGAGAGGATGCGGTGTCGTCGGCGCTGGGCAGGGACGGTGTACCGGTCGTCGCGGGAGGCCGCGGGCAGAGGCAGCTGTTCGGGGTCGGGTTCGAGGACGGTGACGGCAAGGTCGGTGATGGTGCGGCTGCGATCAGGGCGACCGTCGTTGCGTCGCTCGCTGTACCGGGACATCGGGGACTTGACCTTGCGAGTGCTGGTCCGGTGACGGCGGGGCGCAAGGAGGCGGGCCAGCACCCGTCGGCCGATCAGTCCGAGGGGGTAGGGATCAGCGGGGAGGATGCCGGCGGCCTGGACGACTTGGTCGCGGGCGGTCTGGATGGCCACGGTGAAGCAGCAGCGGTCAGGGTCGGTGCTCGGGACGGACTCGGCGGCCTCAACCATCACGGTCCGTAGGGCCTGGTAGAGCGTGAGCAGGGCCCACATCTCCTGTTCGAGGCCGACCCGGTCGCCTGAGCGAAGGTTGCGCCCGGCCAGGATCGTGTGGCGGAGCGCGTAGTACGCGCTCTCGTGTTCCCAGCGCTCGTGGTAGAGGCTGATGAGTGCCGTGGCGGGGTGGCGGCGAGCGTCGGTGAGGGTGGTGACCAGCCGGTAGGAGCCGGTGAAGGCGGTGCCGTCGGCGCAGGTCACCGTGATCTCGGCGTCGATGACCCGGACCGCGACGGTGCCGATCACCGACAGGTAGGAGCCGTCGTGGAGACGGGCAAGGACCGGGGTGCGCCGGTTGCTGCGGAGGCGGCCCGGTACCTTCGCGCCGGTCGCGGTCACCTGGGCGAGGAAGGCGTTGGCGTCGAAGCCCTTGTCCCACAGCACCAGCATGTCCGGCCTCAGAAGGTCCAGCAGCTGGCAGGCGTAGGCGGTCTCGCCCACGTCAGTGGGGCCGAACACCGCGCCGATCAGGGACCTCGTCCCGGTCTCGACCAGCGTCATCAATTCCAGCGTGGGATAGCCGTGATGAGGCGTCCGCCCGAGCCATGCCCGATTGCGCGGCGCATCGGGCACCCGCAGCGAGCTGCAGCCATCGAAGGACACGGTCCGATAGGCACCGAAGCGCACCCCCGACGTCGTCGGGCGGGCCAGGGGACCGGAGAGCACCTCGAACAGTGACCGCACCGGCACGGCCCCCAAGCGACGGCGAAGGTCCCGTAGTGCCTTCGCACTTGGCGAGGCCACCGGCATCCCGGCCAAGCCGGCGGTGAGCTTGTCCCAGACCAGCCGGTAGCCGACCTCGGGGAACAGGCACATCGCCAGTGGGAAGTACATCCCGACCCGGGACGGTAGATCGCGCAGTCGCCGCTGCACCGTCCGCGTCTCCGCCAACACCGCGTCCACGAGCTCGAACGGCACCACGGCGGTCAGCTCTCCCAGGTGGCCAGGCGCGAACCGGCCCGCGGCCACGGTCACCGAACGGGTGATGGTCGTGAGCCCGGAGGACAGGGCAAAATGAACCCGCAACGGAGCTCCTCACGTACAAGCTGTCTTGGTCGACTGCCTGTACCAACGAGCTCCGTTGTGCTTTTGCCTCGAACCCTCAACTGGCTTGCATGACCTGCGAAAACGCTAACTTCCCGGCCTTGGGCGAAGGCCCCTCTACAGCCTGCAGCACCTCGGCTACGTGATCCCGCCGCAGGCCGACGCCGGCTGGGTCGGCCCGGCCGGCCCCGGCCCGTCCTACCTGGACGAGGGCTCCGGAGGGCCGGAGAACGACTTCACCAACCGCAACACCACCTTCATGACCTGGAACCTGATGCACCTCGCCCGGATGCTCAAGGACGCCGGCGGCATCCCCGCCCACGGCAACCAGCGCTCCGAATGGGACGCCGGCTGCCGCTTCGACTTCGAGAACCCCGAACACAGGTGAGATCGGCGCTGCCGGCAACCTCGACCGGATCCTGGGCCGACCCAGGCTAGGCGCCCGCGCGCCGGGGCAGCTTCCAGCCGGGGCGGGGGAAGTGACAGGTGTAGCCGTTGGGGAACTTCTGCAGGTAGTCCTGGTGCTCGGGCTCGGCCTCCCAGAAGTCCCCGGCCGGGGTGACCTCGGTGACGACCTCGCCCGGCCACAGGCCCGAGGCGTCGACGTCGGCGATGGTGTCCTCGGCGACCTGCTTCTGCTCGTCCGTGAGGTAGAAGATCGCCGAGCGGTAGCTGGCACCGATGTCGTTGCCCTGGCGGTCCTTGGTCGACGGGTCGTGGACCTGGAAGAAGAACTCCAGCAGGGCCCGGAAGTCCGTCCGGGCGGTGTCGTAGAGCACCTCGATGGCCTCGGCGTGATTGCCGTGGTTGCGGTAGGTGGCGTGCGGGACCTCCCCGCCGGTGTAGCCCACGCGGGTGGACAGCACCCCGGGCTGGTGGCGGAAGAGCTCCTCCATGCCCCAGAAACAGCCCCCGGCAAGGACGGCCTTCTCGGTCGCCATGGTCTTCTCCCTCAGTGACTGGCATCGGTTTGCGCTGGTACTGACAACCAACGAGGCCACCGTATTCCTGCGTACCCGCCGACAGGCCCTCGTCCGGGTTCCGCAAGGACGCGGAGGACCGGCCGGTTCAGGGCGTGATCGACGTTCCCGGGCGCAGGACGGCGTCGAGGGAGGTTGCCGTCGTCGCGTCGAACCCGGCCGTCAGGGCATCCGGCCGTCGGCGAGCCGGGCCGCGGGTGGGCACAGCGCGTCGCCCCGGGCAGCGGGCAGGGCCGTTGTCCGTCGGCGACCCCCGGATACGGCGGTCGGCGAATGTCGCTACCGCCCACGGCCGGTGCTGCCTGTCCCACCCCGGCCCCTCCGCACCGTCACCGACCGTCGCGCGCTCCGGGCGCGTACGCCCCGGTTGCTGAACGGCGGACCCGACTCCGTGCCTTCGCCGTACGACGCCCGGCCGCTCACGCGGCCGGACCCGGGACGGCCGACGCGCTCCACGATGCGCGCCTCCCGCCGGTCCCGCCCGGGGAGCCCAGGGCCTGGGCAGGGACCTGCTTGGCCGAACCCACCCCGGGGCGCCCGGCCCGGCTGGCTCCCCGGCGCGGCCGGACCGTGGTGCGTCCCCCCGGTCCCCTGACGCCTCGCCGCCGGCCCTCCGGCCTTGCGCGGGCGCAGCCGGTGAGGCGCCCTCCGCCCGAACGGGTTGCCCGGGCGTGGGGTCCAGCCCCGGCGGCATCGTTTCTACCAGGGTTCAGCGATGCCTGAACCGTTCGTTCTGATCCTTCCGGTCCTGGTTCCGCCCCGTTGTGCGACCTGCGGGTGCGACACACAGGGCACGCGGGCCGGGTCGGGCAGCACGGTGCGCCGTACCCGCCGCAGGACGATGCGCAGGGCGCCGACGGGCCGATCGCTGTTCGGGCCGGACGACCCCAGGGCCGCGGTGTCGGTGCGCGGCCCGCGCCCGAGGGCGAACGGACCGCCTCGACCCCGAGGCGGCCTGCCGCACCGACCCGCGGCAACGGCCGCCCGGCAGGCAGCAGGGCCCGCCGGGCCCGCTCGACGCGGGAAGGCACGCAGCGGGCATGAAGGACAGGTTCGCCGCGACCTCGGCCTACACGGTGTTCGTGCTGCAGGGCGGGGCGCTGGCCGGTCTGCGCCGACCGGCCTGGGTGCTGGGGGAGAACCTGGTCTTCGCGGTGGCGAAGGCGCTCGCCCCGGCCCTGTGCGCGGCGCTGGCCGTCGAAGCGGGGATCCTGCTGGCGCGGGCGGGCGGGCTGGTGCTCGCCGTCATGGTGGCGAACGTCGTGCTGTCCGCCCGCGCCCTGCCGGCCTCCCGCCCCGCCCCAGGCAGCGGTGCTCACGCCGCCGGTGCCCGGGCCGGTCGGATGGCCCGCTACGCCGTGGCGGACTACGTCGGCCAGCTCGGCCGGACCGCGGTCTCCAAGTCCCTGCCACTCCTCCTGGGCCTGCTCGGCGCGGAACAGGCCGCCTGCCACTCGCTGGCGTACCTGGCCACCGACACCCTCTACCAGGCCGCCTACGCCATGGGTCAGTCCCTGACCGTGGAGGGCGCCGCCGAACCGCACCGCCTCGCGGAGCACGCCCGCCACATGCTCCGCCACACCGCACTCCTGATCACCCCGCCGCCGTCGTCGCGGTGGCCGCGGCCCCTGGATCCTCGACCTGTCCGGACCGGACTACGCCGAGCACGGCACCACGGTGCTGCGGCTGACGGTGCTGTCCGCGGTGCCGAACGTGCTGTTCGGCGTCGCCGTGCACGTCGCCCGGGTCCGCCAGGCACTCGTCTTCCTGACCGGTCTGCAGCTTGCCTTCGCGGGCCTGCTGCCGGCCCTCACCGTGGTGCTGCTGCCCCGCTACTGCCTCACCGGCATCGGTGTCGCGTGGCTGGCCACCGCCTGCGTCCTCGCGGTAGCCCTGGCGGCCACGGCCCGACGCTGGCTGTCCCCCCGCGCCGTACCGGCCCTGAGCCGGCGTTCCGATGGTCGGCCCGTTCTCCGTCGGTACGTCGGTCGGGCGGGGGGTCAGCGGTGTCCCGGAGACCGCCGGCGCGCCCGGTGGCTGCGCAGGTTCGACCACGTCGAGTGCCGGCCGGCCCGGACACCGTGCGGGGCAGCGGGCGGCACGGGGTGCGAACGCGATGGCGGTGCCGCTGGGTGGTGGGCGCGTTCCGTCGTCGTCATGAGGGGGCCTCCACCGGCAGTCCTTCTTCGAAGCGCAGGTACCGGTCGACCGATCGGGCCAGGACCTCGTTGCCGTCACCCGTGACGACGCGGTCCCACCACGCCCCGTGGATCCGCTCGAAGCGGTAGCCGGTGAGCAGTTCTCCGGCGGCGCGCACGGCGTCGGGGCGCTCCGGGATGTGGTGGGTGTAGCTGTACATGATCGTGATCCGGCGGCGGTCCGGGCAGACGTTGACCACGTCGCCGGTGAACAGCGCGCCCTCCCCGGTGTTCCGGTGCATGACCGTGCTGCCCGGGAAGTGGACGCCGGGGTTGATCAGCGTCAGTTCGTCGGTCAGCCGGTGGGTCCGTCCGCTCCAGAAGTGCAGCGGGGGATCGGGGCGCCCGACCCACCGGCGGTCGGCCTCGTGCAGGTGCACGGGCGCGTCGAAGGCGTGGGCCACTCGACCATGGCGGAGTAGAGGTGCGGGTGGCTGATGACGATCGCGCTGATCCCGCCGGGCTCCTCCACCTCGTGGACCACCGAGTCGTCGAGGTAGGGCACGCAGTCCCACAGCACGTTGCCGTCTGCCGCTTCGACTTCGAGGACCCCGAACACCGCTGAGCCGGGCCGCCGGCAGCCGGCGGCGTCGGGCCGGCCGTGGTGGTGTCGGTGGGGGATGGCAGCATGACGGGCCGGGTTCCGGTTCTCGGGAGGAAGTCATGCGACAGCGACTCAATCTGATCCTGCTCGGTGTGCGCGATGTCGCCGCCTCGGTCGCGTTCTACCGGGCGCTGGGGTGGCGGAGGTCCACGGCGGGATCGGACGAGTTCGCGCTGTTCGAACTGGGCGGGGTCGCGGTCGGGTTCCAGTCCCGGGCGGCCTTCGCGGCCGACGCCGGTCTGCCCGACCGGGAGCCGGGCGGATTCGCCGGCTTCGCCCTGGCGTACGTGGCCCGCAGCGCGGAAGAGGTGTACCGGGTGATGGCCAAGGCCGCCGAGCTGGGCGCCACCGTCACCCGCCCGGCCGGCCCGAATCCCTGGGGACACAGCGGATACTTCACCGATCCCGACGGCCACCTGTTCGAGGTCCTCCACGAGGACGGTTGGATCTTCGACGAGCACGACGACCTGGTGCTCTGACCATCGCGGAAACCGACCGGCTCCCAGGCCGGCCACCCCGACGGCTCGACCCCTCCCGCCGGGGCGACCACGTCGCCGCCGTGCACGAGGACCTGCGCCGGTTCCTCGCTGAACAGGCCGTCGAAGTCGAGTCAGGCCCGTCGAGGAACGGACGGCGCTCCGCCGCCTCGTCCCAGGGGATGCTCTCCCGAGCGGTCGTCAGTTGACGGAACGGCATCCCACTTCCCCAGCCCCGAGGTCGCGAAGAACGAACCCCGGCGGTACCTGTTAGCCTGCGTACATGTCAGACCTGGGGCACATCGCCTGGCCGCCCGAGCCGATCAGGACCGAGAGGCTCGTGCTCCGCGCGCCCGAGGACCGGGACCGGGCGGCGTTCGTCGATCTGCTGGCGTCGCCGGAGGTGCACACCTACCTCGGCGGCGCCCGGCCGCGTGACGAGGTGGAGCGCGGGATCCGTGAGGTGCCCGGGGTGCCCGAGGGGTGGCCCGGGAGTTTCGTCGTCGAGCTCGACGGAGCGATGATCGGTCAGGTCCTGCTCAGGAGGGCGACGGAGCATCGTCGCCCGGCCGCGGTGGGGAAGGCCGATCTGGGGTACCTGTTCCTGCCGCGGGCGTGGGGGTTCGGGTACGCCGCGGAGGCGTGCCGGGCGGCCCTCGGCTGGTTCGACGGTGTCTTCCCCGGCGAGCCGGTGGTGCTCACGACCCAGAGTGCGAACGTCGGTTCGATGCGACTCGCGGCGAAACTGGGGTTCATCGAGGTGGAGCGGTTCCGGGCCTGGGACGCCGAGCAGTGGCTCGGCCTGCGGTCGGCGGTCACGCCGCCGGTGTGAGCCGGAGCCCGTCCGCCGGCGGAGGGGCCGGAAACGGCGGACGAGCCGGAAACGGCGGACGGCCCGACGCCGGACGGGGCCCACGACGGACGGACCCGCGGTGGACGGGCCCGACGAGAAGGGCGCTTCTCGTCGGGCCCGGGCCGGGATCAGGCGACGGTCCGGCAGACCGTTCCGTTCAGCCGGAAGACCGTCGGGGACGGGTTGGCGCCGTTGTTGCCGCCGATGAAGCCGAAGTTGACGGAGTTGCCGCCGTCGGGGGCGAGCCTGGCGTTGTACGCGCCGTTGGTCACGCGGACGTGCTGCCCCTCGGAGGTGATGTCGGCGTTCCACCAGGAGTCGGCGGACTGCCCGGTGGACGGCCAGTCGAAGTCCAGTGTCCAGCCGTTGATGTCCGCCGGGCCGGGGTTGCTCACCACGACGTCGGCGACGAAGCCGTTGCCCCAGCCGGTGGTCACCTGGTACGCGACGGTGCAGGTGCTGTCGTCGGGGGTGCCGGTGGTGAAGGTGAGCGGTTCGGAGGGCCGGGAGAGGTGCCCCGCCTGGTCGCGGGCCAGCACGTTGACCGTGTGCCGGGAGCCCGGCGGCAGGTTGTGGAGCGTGGCGGAGGTGCCGGTGGACGAGCCGAGCAACTGGACGGTGGTGCCGAGCTGCTCGTAGACCTCGTAGCGGTCCACCGCGCCGGTGGCGGCCGGCCAGCTCAGGGAGGCGGTGTCGGCGCCGACCGCGGTGGTCCGGGGCGCACCGGGGGTGCCGACGGTGGCGGCGGACGAGCCGGTGCCGCTCTTCGGGTGCACGGTCAGCACGGTGACGGAGTAGGGGGCCAGGGTCGCCGAGGAGGAGGTGGCGGTGCCGGTCGCGTCCACCAGGCCGTCGTCGCCCGGTGCCCACCGCTGGACGGAGGGAGCTGCGGCACCCGCGGTGAAGCCCGGGTACCGCAGGTCCACGGTGTGCTCGGCGGAGGAGCTCTTGTTGAGCAGCAGGACGCTGAGGTCGCCGTCGGCCCGGAGCACCGCGTGGGAGGAGACCTCGGGGTCGGAGGTGCCGGAGGCCACCATGCTGTCGCCCGGGTCGCCGAGGGCGCCCAGCGCCTTGATGCCCCAGTAGGGCGCGAACGGGGTGTTCACCGCGGGCTCGCAGACGCCGCCGGAGCAGCTGCCGTTCGACAGCATGCCCATGTCGCCGTGGTCGGTCTCACCGCCGACCGTGGTGACGGCGCCCGCGCCGTTGTGGGTGTCCCACCAGTCCACGGTGAAGACGCCGTTCTCCAGCGCCGTCATCACGGCCTCCGCGGCGAACAGGCCGTTGGGGCGGCTGGTGAAGGCGCCGCTGCCGGAGTCGGAGTTCACTTCGGTCATAGCGATGCCGATGCGCGCGGAGTCGGCGCCCGCGTACTGGTCCAGCAGGGTGCGCACCTGGCGGAGCTCGCCGGGGAGTTGCTGCACGGCGGCCAGCGACTGGTCGCCGGTGCCGGTGTCGGGGTACCAGTGGACGCTGACGAAGTCGACGTCGTGGGCGACGGCGGCGAGCACGGTGTGGTTCCAGTCGCCGGTGTCGCCGGCGGCCACGATGCCGTCCGGCCAGTTGCCGGGCATGGTGAGCACCGCGCCGATTTTGACGGTGGGGTCGACGGCCTTCATGGCCGCGGCGTACGCCTTGACCTCCCTGGCGTACTGGTCGGGCGTCTTGTCGGCGTGGACGTCGTTCTCCCAGCCGCTGCCGTAGACGCCGTTGCCGTAGATCTCGTTGCCGATCTCCCAGTACTTCGCCCCGTAGTCCTTGGTGACGTTGGCGTACCGGACCCAGTCCGCGGCCTCCAGGGCCGTGCCGGAGCCGTAGTTGGCGATCAGGATCGGTTGGGCGCCGGTGGCCTTCACGGTGCCCATGAAGGCGTCGAAGTCGGTGCCGGGGGCGACGTACCCGCCCGGTGCGGTGTTGTCGACCCAGTGGTAGATGTCGGAGTAGGAGCCGCCCGGGTAGCGCAGCGCGCCGATCCCGGCGGCCTTGTACAGGGAGACCACCCGGGGGTCGTTCATGTACGAGTCCCAGACGGCGGTGTTCGCGCCGAGCGCGGTGGAGCCGACGGTGCCCAGACCCGCGCTCGCGTTGACCGTGACGGTGGTGCGGCCGGTGGCGGCGGGGTCGGCCGCGACGGCGGGGGCGGACAGCGGCAGTGCCGCGGCCACCACGGCCAGGGCGGCCGAGGCCGTCGCGGCGAGGGGACGACGGGGCCCGTCTGGTCTGCTGCGGAACGGCATGACGTGTTCCTCCCGGGGGATGCGCCGGCCCGGGGGGCACGCCGCGGGCGGGACGGTGGACGGGGGCTGTGCGGCGTGCGGTGCCGCGTCGACCGTCGACGATGCGTGCGGCGGATGGGTCTTGGGAGCGCTCCCATGATGTGAGGGGGCGCCGGGCACGTCAATCTTCCGGACGCATCGGGGGGCACGGTCGCCCGCGCGATCGGGCGGGCGTGATCGCGCGGGCGCGGTCGTCCCCCGGCGGGAACGGCTCGGCGCTGCCGCACGACCCGCGTCCGCCGCCGCCCCGGTGAAGGGTCACCCCCGGGCGGCCGGGATCGTCACAGGCCCCGGTCGCGACGGCGCTCCACCGGGGGCTCGTCGACGATGCGGTCGCGGATCACGTAGTGGGCCCGGTACCGCAGGCCGAGGAAGAGCAGGATTCCCAGCGCTCCGACTGCCATGAGGATGATGCCGACCGTGTCGAGGTCGACCCCCGAGACGTTCCAGCTGACCGCAAAGGCGAGAATGGCACCCGCTGCGAGCAGGAATATGGAAACACCCAGTCCCATTGCTTCTTCTCCTGATCTACCGTCGGGCCCGTGGGCCTTGCCCCTGCGGTGCCGCACGAGCGGCGACCGCGACGGCGGAGCCCACCTGGAACGAGTGCCGGATCCGGTCCGCGCCGCCCGTGGGCCGGGTGCGGTGCCCGCCGGTGGGCGCGTCGCCGGACCGGGTGCCGATCACTCCGAGGAACACCGTCGGCCATCACGGGACCGCCTGCCGTCCGGGAGGGAACGGTCTTGCGATCTCGGACCGCCTCGGGCTGATGAGGGTCCTGCAGGATTCGTCTTTCCTGATACGCGATTCCCAGTCCTCCTTTCGAGTGGCGGTGGGATGTTTTCGTGTCGCCCACGGGCGGGCGCCGCAGAGCGGCCACGGGTCCCGACCGGGAGCGCATCGGCGGGCGTCGCACCGGGCGCCGGAGAGCGCCGGGGATCCGGAGCGCGGCGGGCCGGTCGAACGGCGCGGCATGAAGAGCTCCGGAACGGTCAGAAGCAGACCGCGTCACCGGTGCGACACCGAGCCGGCCGGCATGCGCCGACGGTGTGCGTCGCAGCGGGTCCGTTGACGGCGCCCAGCGGTTCCTGCCAGGCTCCGAGTCTCCGGACGCCCGGGGCCGTGCGGAATCCTCTGCACACACACCACTCGTCCGGGGAAGGAAGGGTGCATCGATGTCAGGGCACGAGCCGGCGCCGACCGCGCCGTCGGAGGTGACCCCGGAGGCGGCGCCCGAGGTCGGCGATCTCGGGGCCTACATGATCGACGACAGCGGGCGGATCACCGCCGTCAACGGTCGCGGCCTTCGGCTGCTGCGGCTGAACCGTACCGACGTGCTCGGCCGCCACCACCACGAGCTGCTGCACCGCAGCGCGGACGGGAGCACGGCTCCGCGGGCGCAGTGCCCGATCATGGACGCCGTCCTGGCCCGTGCCTCCTGCAGCGGGGCGGCGATGTGCTTCGTGCGCGGCGACGGCCTGCTGCTGCCGGTGCACTGGACGGCCACGCCCCTCTCCGGGGAGAACGGCGCGGGCACCCTGGTGCTGTTCCACCCCGGGACGGCCGACGTGACGGCCGCCCCGCCGGGGACGCTGCCGGAACTCGAACGGCTCGCGCTGCTCGCCGAGACCACCACCTCGTTGACGTCGACCATGAACGAGCAGGAGACGGTCGACCGGCTGGCGGAGCTGGTGCTGCCGCGCCTTGCCGACTGGGTCGTGGTCGACCTCATCGACGAGGTCGGGGACATCCGGCGCACCCGGGTGATCGAGTACCGGGAGGGCCGCCCGGTCCGGAACCCGGAGCTGGAGGGCCCGATGCCCGCCGTGCTGGAGCAGTCCCCGATGCCGCTGTCGCGCGCCCTGCGCGGCAGTGCCGCCTCCCTCGCAGGCCCCGAGGTCTACCAGGGCGAACCCGACTCCGGCATCGCCGTCGTGCAGCACGAACTGTTCGCCGCCACCGGCATGCACTCGGCCGTCATCGCGCCGATCCGTGGAGCCCGGGAGGTCCTCGGCGCGCTCACGCTGGGACGCAGCGGCAACCCCGTGCCGTTCGGCACCCGCGACCTGTCCCTGCTCGAGGACATCACCCGCCGGGTGGGCCTGGCGATCTCCAACTCGCGCCTCTACCAGCGTCAGCGCCGGGTCGCCGAGACCATGCAGCGCCACCTCCTGCCCCACCTGCCCGAGCTGCCCGGGGTGCAGCTGCACGCCGACTACCTGTCCGCACCGGACGCCTCCCAGGTCGGGGGCGACTGGTACGACGCCTTCACCCTCTCCGACGGCGCCACCGCCCTGGTCATCGGCGACGTCGTCGGCCACGACCTGGAGGCCGCCGCCGGCATGGCGCAACTGCGCAACATGCTCCGTGCCCTCGCCTGGTCCCACCAGGGCCCGCCCAGCGGTGTCGTCGAGCGGCTCGACCATGCCCTGGGCCGCGTCACCGACCTGACCGGCGCCACCCTCGTCCTGGGCCGCCTCACCCCCGACCCCGGAGCCGGCGGCTGGACGTGGACCTGGAGCAACGCCGGCCATCCGCCGCCCCTCCTGGTCACCCACGACGGCCGCGCCGACTACCTCCAGGCGCCCCGCAGCCTGCTCCTGGGCACCGGCGTCCCCGCCGACCGCGCAGACGCCTCCGTCCGGCTGCCGCCCGGTTCCACCCTCCTCCTCTACACCGACGGCCTCGTCGAATCGCGCGCCGACGGCATCGACCCCGGACTGCTCCGCCTCCGCCGCCACGCCGCAGCCCTCGCCCACCACACCCTCGAAGCCTTCTGCGAGGGTCTCCTCGAACACGTCCGGCCCTCGGACAACGACGACGACGTCGCCCTCCTGGCCCTGCGGATCCCCCGCCGCTGAGGCGAAGGCCGCCCGCCCCAGGGCTCACCACACGCTCCGGTCAACACCCCGGTGCGCGCCACGGGGACGAGGACGTCACCCCAGGAGGTTCCGGGGGGGGGGCAGGCCCGGTGCTCGCCCCCACCGCGCAGCGCCCGCCGGGGCACGGCGGTCCTCGCCCCCGCCCGACCGCTCCGGCGCCGGACGGACCGCGGTACCCGCGCATGGACGGCCGCGCAGCGGGCAGCCGACGGCTGTCGGGTGCCGCGCGGCTCGAAGTCCCCGGTGCCGACGTCCTGGTGGATGCCCGTGGTGCCCGGACACGCGGGGCCTGCGACGGTCGGCTGCGAGCCGGGCAGCCGCCACCCGGACGGCCGGGAGGAGCAGCGCACCCGTACCGGGGGACGACGGAACGCGGCCGCGGACACACCGGCTCCGGGGTCGCCGACAGGAGCACGCCACCGCGGCCACGGACGGAGCGTGCAGAGGGGGGAGACACACATGATGGGCCACTCGCACGCCGTCAGCGGAGCACTCGTGTTCTCGGCGGCGGCACCCTTCCTGCCGTCGTTGGTGATCGGTCGTCCCCTGCAGCCAGGGGAGGTGCTCGTCGGTGCCCTGCTGAGTGCGGGCGCGGCCGTGCTGCCGGACCTCGACCACCACGACGGAACGGTGGCGAACCTCTTCGGGCCGATCACCCGGCTGGTCTGCCGCACGGTGGCCCGGCTGTCGGGAGGGCACCGGCACGCCACCCACTCCCTGGTGTTCGTGGCACTGGCAGGAGCGGGCTGTCGGGCGGGCGTGGCCCGCTGGGAGCGCGGCTTCACCGACGGCCTGACCTTCGCCCTGCTCCTCCTCGCCGTCCAAGCCCTGCGCTCGCACCCCTCCGGGCACCGCGCCCCCGTGCGGGCCACCGCCGTCGGCCTGGCCGCGATCGGCACGGCCTCGGTGCACACCTGGCTCCCCGGGACCGGCACATGGCTGCCCTACGCGTTGGTGCTCGGAACCCTCGCGCACGTCCTGGGCGACTGCCTCACCCGGCGGGGCGCCCCACTGCTGTGGCCGTACGGGCGGCGGTTCGAGATCGTGCTGATCGACCGCACGGGAAACCGCTTCGAAACCCGCATCCTGGTGCCGCTCATGACGGCCGGGGCGTTCGTGCTGGCGTGGACGGCGGCCTTCGCGCCGACCGCCCTCACCGGTTGAGACCGCCGGGGCTGCTCACCCGCCCGGCCGCAGGAAGCAGTTCACCCGCCACCGGCCCGCTCAGCGACCGTCGCCGAGCGCGGCGCGCAACCGGTCCAGCCGGGTGAGGGCGCGGGCCGCCCAGCCGTCGCGCAGGTGCAGCGGCACGCTCACCGTCACCCCGCTCTGGACCGGGTCTCGGACCTCCACCACGAACGGGTCGGCGGCACGCAGCCGCAGGTAGGCGCTGCGGCCCGCCTCCGGCCAGTCGACCGCGGAGCCGTCCGGCAGGGCGCCGTCCTCCTCGGCCGCGGCGCGGGCGGCGAGGTAGCCGGTGAGGTCCGCGAGATCGGCATCGGTGAAGCGCAACGGCAGGTACGCCCGGACGAAGCCGGTCCCGATCTCGATCCCGGCCTCGTGCCACCCTTCGTGGGGGCCGCCGCCCGCTGCGTCCTCCAGCACCACCGCGACGCTCTGCGTCCGGTCCGCGAACCTCACGACATCGAGATCCCCCACCCGCGCCCCTCCTCCTCACGAACTCCGGCCCGGCACCACGACACCGGCCCGCCACCCGCATCCTGCCAGGTCCGACCGACAGCGCCCCCGAACGGGCCCCGGCCCCGGGGCCGGCCCGCGGACACCGGCGGACGGCACCGGGTCACCGGCCGGCCCGTGTGCAGGCGAGCAGTTCGGCGGCCGGTCCGGTCGGGGTACGGCCGGAGGGCCAGACCGCGCGCAGGGACCGCCGCATGTCGATGCCCTCCGTCTCCACCTCCACCAGACGGCCGTCGGCGACGGCCGTCCGTACGGCGAGCTCGCTCATGACGGCGGGGCCCGTCCCGGCGATCACCGCGTTGCGGACGGCCGTCGCCGAGCCGAGCTCCAGCAGACGCCGGGAGTCGCCCGCCCCCGCCCGGCGCAGCGCCCGGTCGAGGGTGTCGCGGGTGCCCGACCCCCGTTCGCGCAGCACCAGCGGGGTGGCGGCGAGCTCGGCGGCGTCCAGCGGCCGGCGCCGTCGGGCCCAGGGGTGGCCGGGGGCGACCACCACCAGCAGCCGGTCGCCCGCCACCTGACGGGTCGACAGCCCGCTCGGCGGCTGCGGCGCCTCGATGAAGCCGAGGCCCGCCGCGCCCGTGCGCACCAGGTCGGGGACGTGCTCGCTGTTGGTGACCTGGAGGCTCACCTGCAGCTCGGGCCGCCTCCGGCGCAGCTCACCCAGCCACGCCGGCAGCAGGTACTCGGCGACGGTCATGCTCGCCGCGACCTTGAGCTCGGCGTCGCGCCGGCTGCGCAGCGCCTGCGCCCCGGTGACCAGCCGGTCGAGCTCGAGCAGGACGCGCTGCGCGCCCTCGACGACCGCCGCGCCGGCGTCGGTGAGCCGGGAGCCGCGGCGGGTCCGGTCGAGCAGGACGAGACCGAGCTGGCGCTCCAACGCGGAGAGCCGCTTGCTCGCCGAGGGCTGGGCGATGCCGAGGCGTGCCGCCGCGCCGCCGAGACTGCCCGTCTCCGCGACGAGGACGAGCAGCCGCAGCGACTCCGGGTCCGGCAGGCGGCCGGACCCGGCGGGGTCGAGCGGACCGGCCCCCGACCCGCTCGTCACCGGCGGACTGACGGCGGTGGCGGTCGTCGGACTCATGCCCATGGGCTATGACCTCCTCTGCAAGTGGGGGCTACGCGGACGTGCGGGCGCCCGGAACAGTCGCGGACATGAGTGATGCCCCCGACTTCCAGTCCGCGGCGCCGACCGCCGCACCTGTGGACCGACGCACGCCGCAGCACGCGGACGTGCCCCGGCCGTCCCGCCGGAGCGTCTGGGGGCCCCGGGTGCCGGGCCTGGCCGCGGCGCTGGCCGTGGCCGCGGCGGGCACCGCGGTCGGCCGGCTGGTGCCGGTCGTCGGCGGCCCGGTGTCCGGGATCGTGCTGGGCGTGCTGGTCGCCCTCCTCGCCGGGCCGCGCCCGCGGCTGCGGTCCGGGATCGACTTCGCCGGCAAGCCGGTGCTGAAGTCCGCGGTCGTCGTCCTCGGCTCCCAGTTGTCGCTGGTGCAGATCGCCAGGGTGGGGGCCGGTTCGCTGCCGGTGATGGTCGGCACCCTGGCGCTGTGCCTGGCCGCCGCGTACGGCCTCGGCCGGTGGCTCGGGGTGGTCGGCGACCTGCGCACCCTGATCGGCGTGGGGACGGGGGTCTGCGGCGCGTCGGCGATCGCCGCGGTGACGCCGGTCATCGGCGCGGCCGGCGCCGAGGTCGCGTACGCGATCTCCACGGTCTTCCTGTTCAACATCGCCGCGGTCCTCGTCTTCCCGGTGGTCGGGCACCTGCTCGGGCTGAGCCAGCACGCCTTCGGGCTGTTCGCCGGGACGGCGGTCAACGACATGTCGTCCGTGGTCGCCGCGGCCGCCACCTACGGCCCGGGCGCGGCCGACTACGGCGTCGTCGTGAAGCTCACCCGCACGCTGATGATCATCCCGATCTGCCTGGTGCTGTCGGCACTGGTCGCCCGTCGGGCCAGCCGCGGGGCGGGCGCCGCCGTCACCCGGGTGCGGGTGGCCGGACTGGTGCCGGGATTCCTGCTGGCCTTCCTCGCCGTGGCCGGGGCGAACACCGCCGGGCTCGTGCCCGCCGGGGCCCGGCACGGCCTCGGCGGGCTCGCGGTCTTCCTGATCACCGTGGCGCTGTCGGCGATCGGGCTCTCCACCGACCTCGGCGGACTGCGCCGCGCCGGGCCCCGGCCGCTCGTCCTCGGCGGCTGCCTGTGGCTCGTCGTGACGGCCGGCAGCCTGGGGCTGCAGTGGCTGACCGGGACGCTCTGACCCGGCTCCCGGGCGGACTCACCGGGTCCGCGACTGCCGGACACCGCGCGCGTACTCGGCGAACCAGGCCAGCATCTCCGGGGCGGTGACGGCCCCCTCGCCGCTCACCTCGGCGACGTCCGCGCCCTGGAGGATGCGCTTGACCGGGACCTCCAGCCGCTTCCCCGTCAGGGTGCGCGGCACCGCGGGCACTGCGGTGACGGTGTCCGGCACGTGCCTGGGCGACAGCTGGTGCCGGATCGCCGAGGTGATCGCGGCCCGCAGCGCGTCGTCGAGGACGGCGCCCTCCGCGAGGACCACGAACAGCGGCATGTGGTAGCCGCCGTCGGGCAGTTCGGCCCCCACGACCAGGCTGTCCGCCACCTCGGGGAGCTGCTCCACCACGGCGTAGATGTCGGCCGACCCCATCCGCACGCCCATCCGGTTGAGCGTGGAGTCGGAGCGTCCGGCGACCACGACGGTGAGGTCGTCCCCGACCGTCACCCAGTCGCCGTGCCGCCACACGCCCGGGTACGTGTCGAAGTAGCTCGCCCGGTAGCGCGAGCCGTCCGGGTCGCCGACGAAGTGCAGCGGCATCGACGGCAGCGGCGCCGTCACCACCAGTTCGCCCTGCCGGCCGGTCAACGGCCGGCCGGACGGGTCCCAGGAGGCGAGGGCGACACCGAGCGCGGGGCACGGGATCCGGCCGACCCGGACGGGCAGCAGGGCGCTGGCACCGGCGAGGACCGAGCAGATGTCGGTGCCGCCGCAGATGGACTGCAGCCACACGTCCGGCCCGAGCCGGTCGTGCACCCAGCGCCAGGTGCTCGGCGGCAGCGTGGACCCGGTCTGCAGGACGGTCCGCAGCGCGCCGAGGTCGTGGCGGGCCGCGGGACGGGAGTCCGCCCGCTCGGCGGCGGTCAGGTAGGCCGCGCCCACCCCGACCACCGTGGCGCCGGTCCGTTCGGCGATCCGCCAGACGCCGTCGGTGTCGGGGTGGGTGGGGCTGCCGTCGTACAGCACCAGGGTGCTGCCGTGCAGCAGGCCGCCGACCATGAAGTTCCACACCATCCAGCCGGTGGTGGTGTGGAAGAAGTACCGGTCCTCGGCGCGCAGGTCGCAGCCGAGGCCGAGCGCCTTGAGCAGTTCGACGACGATGCCGCCGTGGCCCTGCACGATGCCCTTGGGGCGGCCGGTGGTGCCGGAGGACCAGAGGATCCACAGGGGGTGGTCGAAGGGCAGGTCGGCGAAGTCGAGCGGGACGTCCCCGGCCGTCAGCGGGGCCCACCGGTGCTGCCGCACGTCGCCGCGCGGCGACCACGCCGGCGCCGGCGCGGACGCCGCCGGGCGGAGGTGGTCGATCGTGACCAGGTGCCGCAGGGTGGGCAGCCCGGCGGTGATCTCGGCGACGGCCGGGAGCCGGTCGTACTCCTTGCCGCCGTGGCGGTAGCCGTCCACGGCGAGCAGGACGGTCGGTTCGGCCTGCCGGAGCCGGGAGAGCACGCCGGCCGTGCCGAAGTCCGGTGAGCAGACGGTCCACACCGCGCCGACGGCCGCGGAGGCCAGCAGCGCGACCACGGCGTGCGGGGTGTTCGGCAGGTAGCCGGCGACGCGGTCGCCGGGCCGCACGCCCATCTCCCGCAGCCCGGCGGCCAGGGCTGCGACCTGGCGCCGGAGTTCGCGCCAGGAGGTCTCCTCGGGCCCGCCGTCCTCGGTCAGTGCGACGAGGGCGGGCCGCTCGTCGGTGGCCCGGGCGAAGCAGCGCTCGGCGAAGTTCAGCCGCGCCCCGGGGAACCAGTCGGCCCCGGGCATGGCCGCGTCGCCGAGCACCCTCTCGTAGCCGGAGACGGCGTCGAGGCCGTAGTGCTCCCAGACCGCCGACCAGAAGCCGGGCAGGTCGCCGGTGCTCCACCTCCACAGCTCCGCGTAGTCCGGGAAGCGCAGCCCCCGGGTGCGTTCCAGCCGCCTCAGGAAGCCGGCCACGCCGGACCTCTCCGTCGAGGCCGGGCTCGGGGACCACAGCAGGTCGGTATCGGTGCTCATCGTCGCCTTCCGGTGGTGCGGGTGGAAAAACGGGGGCGTGCCCGACGGTCCCGCGTCTGGCGGGAGCCGTCGGACACGCCCCGGTGTGCCGGTGTCGTCAGCCGAACTCGAGTTCGCGCACCAGCTCCGCCGCCTGCGGCCAAGGACCGTAGCCGGAGGCGGGGTTGAGGTGGCCGACCGCTCCGAGCCCGATCAGGCGGCTGCCCCAGGCGGCCGCCATCCCGGCGACCCTCTGCGGGTGGCCGAGCGGGTCGTCGTCGCTCATCGCGACGATGCTGGGGAACGGCAGGGCCGTTCTCGGCGTCGGGGCCCAGCCCTTCTGCCGGAGCGCCTCCGGGGTGGGATAGCCCTCGGGCAGCGGGGTGTCGAAGTCCGGCGGGGTGGCCAGCAGCGCGCCGTGGACCGGGCGTCCGGTCCGCAGCGCCCAGTGGACGGTGGTCATCACCCCGGCGCTGTGGGCGACCAGGATCGGCGGGCCCGGTGCCTCGGCGACCGTCTCCTCGAGGGCGGCGACCCGGGCCTCGCAGTCGATCCGGTCGTCGTCGCCGGCCAGCGGCGGGACGGTGCGGACGTCCCGGCCGGCGGCGGCGAGCCCGTCGGCGAGGACGGTCTGCCAGTGGTCGGCCACGTGGCCGCGCAGGCCGGGGACGATCACGACCGGGGGAGGGAGGGGGGAACTCATGCGGGTGTCTCCGCTTCGTGGGGGGCCGGGGCGAGGCCGTTCAGGCGGCGCAGGTCGGTGCGGTAGCGGCTGCGGCCGACCAGGAAGCAGGCCGAGGCCAGCAGGGCGACCAGGGGGACGAGCTGCAGCGCGCCGAGCAGGCCGGTGCGGTCCGCGATCATCCCGGTGACCGCGGGCCCGGGGGCCAGGCCGAGGAGGCTGTTGGCCAGGGTGAGGGTGCCGAAGGCGGTCGCCGGGATCGCGTCCGGGGTCAGGTTGGCGACCATGGCGGCCGCCGGGCCGGCCGTCGCGCCGGAGAGCAGCGCGCCGGCACCGAGCAGGAGGAGCTGGGGCGCCCCCGTCGGGATCCGGAACGCGGCCGTCAGCAGCACCAGTGATCCCAGGCTGCAGGCGAGGGCGACGAGCCACTTGCGGGCCGGGTCGGACCGGCTGATCCGGTCGGACGCCATGCCGCCGCCGATCATTCCGACGCCGATGAGCAGGGCGTAGAGCCCCGCCGTGCCGCCGGCCTCGGCCGTGGGCATCCCGTAGTAGCGGTTGAAGAAGCTGGGCAGCCAGGCGATCAGCGCTCCGGGGATGAACAGCTGGAGTCCGCTGCCGACGTACGCGCCGACCACCGAGACCGAGGAGAACAGCTTGGGCAGCAGGGCGCGCAGCGGTGCCGCCGCGGCCCGCTCCGCCCGGCTCGGGCGCGGCCCGGGGTGCAGCCGCTTCTCCGTGACCACCAGGGCGAAGACCACCGCCAGGGCCAGCCCGAAGATCCCCATGGTGCCGAACGCCCAGCGCCAGCCGAGGTGTTGGCCGACGGCGCCGCCGATCGCGACGCCGAGGACGGAGCCGAACGCGCCGCCGGCGATGAACGCCCCCGAGAGGGTGGCCCGCATGCCGATCGGGAAGACGCTGAGCACCACGGCGATGCCCACACTGCCGTAGGCGGCCTCGCCGATGCCGACGAGGAGACGGCCGACGAACATCTGGCCGTAGTCCGCCGCCACCGCGCAGCCGAGGGTCGCCACGCTCCACGTGATCGCGGCGGCCACCAGGCTCCGCACCCGGCCCCAGCGGTCGGCGAGCAGCGACATCGGGAAGGCCAGCACGCCGACCGCCAGGGCGACGACGCCGCTGAGCGATCCCAACTCGGCATCCGTCAGGAGCCATTCGGCCTTCAGCAACGGGAAGACCGCGTTGAGCACCTGCCGTGACATGTAGTCCGAGAGGAGCAGTCCGAAACTCAGTGCGAAGACCACCCAGGCGTAGCGCCTGAACACGGCCGGCGCCTGGGCAGCGGCGGCCGGAGCCGCCGCCGGCTCCGCATCGGTGTGAAACGCCATTGTTACCACCTCACCTGTTGCTGGGACGGGCTCAGAAGGGTCTGTCTCCGACGATTCCGGCGCGCTCCATCCGGCGGACGGCGGGCCAGTAGTCCTGCACGGCGTAGTGCTGGGTGGAGCGGTTGTCCCAGATCGCGACGCTGTTCGGCTGCCAGCGCCAGCGCACCTGGTACTCGGGGATCGCCGCCTGGCTGATCAGGTACGTCAGCAGGTTGGCGGCGCCCGGGGCGTAGTCCAGGCCGAAGCGGACGTTCTCCGGGGTGTGGTAGTTGACGAAGTGCGTGGTGAAGCCGTTGACGAAGAGGATCTTCTCGCCGGTCTCAGGGTGGGTGCGCACCACCGGGTGCTCGGCGTCCGGGTACTGGGCCTTCAGCCGGTGGCGCGCCTCGGTCGGCATCACCGCGCCGAACGTCGCCTCGATGCTGTGCCGGGCCCGCAGGCCCTCGATCTGCTCCTTGACGTGGTCCGGCAGCCGGCGGTACGCCTCGGCCATGTCGACCCAGAGCGTGTCGCCGCCGACCGGCGGGGTCACGACGCAGCGCAGGACCGCGCCCATCGCCGGGGTCTCCCGCCAGGTGCCGTCGGTGTGCAGGGCGTTCTCGTAGTGCTCGGGCGGGCTGTCGAGCTCCTTGTAGATGCGCACCAGCCCGGGGTGGTCGGGGTCGCTGCCGGCCACCGGGTGGTCCTCCAGCGGGCCGAACCGCTGCGCGAAGGCGACGTGTTCGGCCCGGGTGATGTCCTGGTCCCGCAGGAACAGGACCTTGTGCCGGAGCAGGAGTTCCTTGATCTCGGCGAACAGGTCGGCGTCGCGGGAGGCGTCGCCGAGGTTCACCCCGGACAGTTCGGCGCCGATGGTGCAGGTCAGCGGCTCGACCTTGATCGAGCGGCGGACGGAGGGGCGCACCAGGGCCGGTGCGGCCGGGCCGGGGAGGGCGGTCTGGTTCATGTGGATCCTCCGGGGGAGGCGGTGGGGTCCGCGGCGGGCGCGGGCGCGGGCGCGGGCGCGGGTGCGGGGTCCGCGGTGCGGGTGGGGTCCGCGGTGCGGGTCAGAGGACGAAGACGGAGGAGCCGGTGGTCCGGCCGCCCTCCAGGTCGCGGTGCGCCTGTGCGGCGTCCTTGAGCGAGTAGCGCTGGTTGATCTCGATCCTGATCCGGCCGGCGGCGACGTGGCCGAAGAGCTCGCCCGCGAGCTCGGCGCGTTCGGCCGGGTCCGCGATGTAGTCGGCGAGTGCCGGCCTGGTCACGAACACCGACCCGTGCAGGGCGAGTTGCATGGCGTCGATCGGCGGGACGGGTCCGGAGGCGGTGCCGAAGCAGACCAGCAGTCCGCGTCGCCGCAGCGAGGCGAGCGACCCGGCGAAGGTGGTCCGCCCGACGCTGTCGAAGACGACCGGCACGCCCTCGCCGCCGGTGAGCTCCCGCACCCGGGCGGCGACGTCCTCCTCGCGGTAGTAGACGACGTGGTCGCAGCCGTGGGCGCGGGCGAGTTCGGCCTTCTCGGTGCTGGAGACCGTGCCGATCACGGTGAGGCCGAGGAGCTTGGCCCACTGGCAGAGGATCAGGCCGACGCCGCCCGCCGCCGCGTGCAGCAGCACCGTGTCGCCGGCCTTCAGCGGGTGGATCCGGCGCAGCAGGTAGGCGGAGGTGAGGCCGCGCATGGTCATGGCGGCGGCCGTCTCGAAGCCGATCGCGTCGGGCAGCTTGATCAACGAGCCGGTGGGCATGACCCGTTCGGTGCTGTAGGCGCCGAGCGGGCTGCCGGTGTAGGTGACCCGGTCGCCCTCGGCGAAGCCGGTGACGCCGGGGCCGACGGCCTCCACCGTGCCGGCCCCCTCCACGCCGAGTCCGGCGGGCAGCGGGGCGGGGTAGAGCCCCGTCCGGAAGTAGGTGTCGGCGAAGTTGAGGCCGACCGCCGCGTGGCGGATCCGGACCTCGCCCGGGCCCGGCGCCCCGACCTCGACCTCCTCCCAGCGCAGGACGTCGGGGCCGCCGGTCTCGTGGAAGCGGATGGCGTGGGCCATGGGGTGCTCCGTTGCTCTGGTCTCGGGCTGGTCGTGGTGTGCCGCGGGGGTCAGTGCTTGACGTCGCGGAGCATGAAGCCGCGCTGCCCGGGGCGGCGGTTCGGCACCATGCCGAGCTGCGCCAGGGTCTCCTCGGTGTCCGCGTAGTACTCGCCGAGGTGGTAGATCTCCCTCGCCTCGGCGCCGGTCGCGACGTCGCGGCCGAGGGCGTCGGCGATCGTGACCATCTGCTCGACCTGCTGCACCGAGGTCATCCGCTCGCCCTTGCGGCCCCACAGGTTGTCCTCGTTGCCGACGCGCACGTGGCAGCCGAGGGCGATGCCGATGGTGTTCATCGGGGCGACGGCGCGCATCGAGCTCTCGATGGTGAGCACCGCGCCGTCCGGCGTGCGGCGGACGAACTCGATCAGGTCGGCGGGGTGCCGGCCGGCGAAACCGCCGCCGATGGCCACGTAGTTGAGCACCAGCGGCCCGGTGTACACGCCGGAGCGGATCAGCCGCTCGACGGTCTCCAGCTGGGCGATGGTGGCCAGCTGGAAGTGCGGCTGGATGCCCTTGTCCCGCAGCCGCGCCAGGTGCTCCAGGTAGAACTCCGGCCCGGCCTCCAGGTACATGTCGCGGTACGCGCGGTAGTACTCGGGCTTGGCGATCGAGGTGCCCTCCAGGTCGTCCGCCGTCATGATCTCGACGATGTTCATCTGGCTGGTGTTGATCGCGATGGTGACCTGGTCCGGCTTGGGGTCCAGCTCCGCGAGCATGTGCCGGGTGTCGTAGGACAGCCACTCGGCGTCCGCGCCCTCGCCCTCGGGGGCGAAGGAGATCGAGCCGCCGATCTGCAGCACCATGTCGGGCACCGCCTGGCGCAGCCGGCCGACCAGCTCGTTGAACATCGACAGCCGCTTGGAGCCCTTGCCGTCCAGCTCGCGGACGTGGATGTGCAGGACGGTGGCGCCCGCGTTGTAGCAGTCGACGGCCGCCTGCACGTGCTCGTCCATGGTGAGCGGCAGGTCGGGGGCGTCGCCGGGCAGCCACTCGGGCCCGTAGGGTGCGGCCTGGATGACCAGCTTCTGCTGGTTCTCGGGCAGCAGGGAGTCGTCGAGGAAGTGCACGGTCCGTCTCCTTCGTCGGATGGGGTGGGCGCCGGTGCGGCGAGGGACACCGCGGTACGGGGCGCCGTGGCGCGAGCCGCTTCAGTGCTGAGCGCTGCGGTGCGGGGCGCTGCGGTGCGGGGCGGTGCGGTGCGGGGCGGTGCGGGTCCGGCCCGGCGGACGGGGCCCGGACGGCGTGGCGCTCCCGGCCGGCGGGGCGGAGGCTGAGGGTGGGCCCCCGCCCGGCCCGTTGTCGCGGGGCCGGCGGTCTCTCGCGGTGCAGCAAAGGTAGGGCGCGCCGGGCGGCCGTGCTTGACCGTGGGTGACAGTGGACTTTCCATTTGGGGACACCGTCCCCGGGCGCCGACGCGGTCAGTGCTCCGCGGTCTGCCCCCGGCGCTCGCGCCACTCCCGGGCGGTGCAGCCGAACTGCTCGCGGAACCAGCGGGAGAACGCGCTGGGCGCCGAGAACCCCAACAGGTCGGCGATCTCGGTGAGCGACCGCCGGCCGTTGGCCACGAACTGCTCGGCGAGCTGTACCCGCGTCGCGTTGAGCAGCGAGGAGAAGGTCTCGCCCGACTGCGCGAGATGGCGGTGCACCGTGCGCCGGTCCACGCCCAGGCTGCGGGCGACCTGCTCGATCGAGCAGCGCCCGGTCGGCAGCAGCACCTCGATCAGCTCGCGCACCCGGTCCGGCACGGTGGTGTCCCGGGGGACGGCGATGGCCTCGAAGTACTGCCGGGCGTACGTCCGCAGCTGCGGGTCGGACATCGCGTTGGGCGAGTCGAGGTCGCCCGCGTAGAAGACGATGCCGTCGAACTCCCGGCCGAACTCCACCGTCGAACCGAAGACCCGCCGGTGGGTGCCGGTGTCCGCCGGGGCGGGATGGGCGAAGCAGACGGACAGCGGACGCCAGTGGGCGCCGAGGAAGCCGAGCAGGACGCGGTGGAAGGCCCCCACGGCCAGTTCGGTCGCCTGGCGGTGCTCCATCGGTTCGCCGAGGTCCAGCCCGACCTTGATCGTCGCCAGGCCGTCGCGCTCGGAGAGCCGGGTGTGCAGCACCTCGTTGTACATGTGCTCGTGCCGGAGCATGAGCCCGAGCGCGCTGCGCACGTCCGGCTCCTCGCGCAGGACGAGGCTGATCGGGCCGAGGCTGGAGAACCGCCGGAACTCGGACATCCGCAGGCCGAAGTCCTCGTGCCGGGCGGCGGCGGCCGAGAGCTCCAGCAGGTGGACCACGGCCGCGCCGGAGATCCACCGGTCCTGCACCGCGAGGCCGGCGGCATCCAGACCGACCCGCTTCATCAGCGGCTGCGGGTCGAGGCCGAGCGACCGGCTCAGCTCGACGTATCCGCTCAACGCGGCGGTGCGGACCAGTGGCCTCACGGGATCAACTCCCTCGGAGAATGTCCCCAAGTGGTAAGCCAACTGTCACGTGAAGTCAAGCAGCGCGACGGGCCGACTCCTAGCGTTGCACCACCGCCGAGCAGGTCGGCAGCCCGGCCCCCTGGCGGCGGCCGGCCGCCCGGCGGGGGAAGGAGCCCACGGAATGCTGCAGGAGCACCTCACCGGACCGGCCGCCTGGCACGGCCCCGACCTGGCGGGCCGCGACGCGTGGACCGTCCGGCTGTCGCCGGCGCACCTCGCCGAGCTGGACGCCGCACTGCACACCGCACGCAGTCGCGGAACCACCCTGCTGAGGTCGACCGCGGCGGACTTCCCGCTGCCGACCCTGGCCGCCGAACTAGGCGGCATCGCGGATGAGTTGGAGAACGGTCGGGGCTTCGTCCTGGTGAAGGGCCTGCCGGTCGACCGGTACGGCGCGGGCGCGGCGGCCAACGTCCTCTGGGGGATCGGCCGGCACCTCGGCACCCCGGTCTCCCAGAACGCCGCCGGCCACCTGCTCGGCCACGTCCGCGACACCGGCCGGACGCCGGCCGATCCCGCGACCCGCGGCTACCAGACCCGCAACGCCCTCGGGTTCCACACCGACGGCTCCGACGTCCTCGCCCTGCTCTGCCTGCGCCCGGCCGCCGCGGGCGGACGGATCGGCCTGGCCAGCTCCGCCGCCGTCCACAACGCCGTCCTGGCGCACCGCCCCGACCTGGCACGCCGCCTCTACCGCCGGTACGCCGTGGACCGCAGGGAGGAGCACGGCCCGGGCGAGCGCCCCTACGACACCGTGCCCCTCGCCTGCTGGCACGCCGGCCGACTCAGCCTGCGCTACCACCGGTGCCACCTGGAGTCCGCGCAGCGGTTCCCCGACGCGCCGCGGCTGGAGCCGGCCGACACCGAACTGTTCGACCTGATCGACGGGGCGGCCTCCTCCCCGGCGGCCCGCCTCGACCTCGACCTGGAGGCCGGCGACCTGCTGCTGGTCAACAACCTCGCCGTCCTGCACTCCCGCTCCGCCTACCGGGACGGTCCCGGACACCGCCGCCACCTGCTGCGGCTCTGGCTCGCCCTGCGCCAGGGCCGGCCGCTGCCGCCCGCCCTGTGGACGGACCCGTACCGGGCCGACACCGCCCCCGGCCGCGGCGGCGTCCCGCCCCGCGACGTGATCACCCCGCAGCACCGGGCGGACCGCACGGTCCGCCTCCCGTACCGGAGCCACCACCGGCTCGCCCCGAAGGAGACCACGCCATGACCAACCTCGCCTCGCTCCTGGTGACCTCGGCCCGGGAGCACGGGGAACGGACCGCCGTCCGGCAGGACGGGACCGTCCTGAGCTACGCCCGGCTGGAGGACGCCAGTGCCCGGCTGGCCGCCCTGCTGCACGCCGACGGCGTCCGGCCCGGCGACCGGGTGGCCCTGGTCCTGCCCAACGTCGCGCTCTTCCCCGTCGCCTACTACGCCGTGCTGCGCGCCGGCGCCGTCGTGGTGCCGATGAACCCGCTGCTGAAGGCCCGTGAGATGGCCTTCGTCCTGCGGGATTCCGGGGCCCGCACCGTCCTGACCGCCCCGCCCTTCGCCTACGAGGTCGCCGAGGCCGCCGCGGACGCCGGGGTCGGCAGCCTGGTCGTCGAGGCCACCGCCTTCGACGCCCTGCTCGGCAGCATCCCGCCGCTGCACGGGGTCGCCGAGCGGGCCGCCGAGGACACCGCGGTGATCCTCTACACCTCGGGCACCACGGGTACGCCGAAGGGCGCCGAGCTCACCCACCGCAACCTGCTCGGCAACGCCGTGACCTGCGTCGAGACGCTCTTCGAACTCGGCCCGGAGGACGTCCTGTTCGGCGGCCTCCCGCTGTTCCACGCCTTCGGGCAGACCTGCGCGATGAACGCCGCCGTCGCGGCCGGCGCCGCCCTCACCCTGCTGCCGCGCTTCGACCCCCGGCAGGCCCTGGAGATCCTCCGGCGGGACGGCGTCACCGTCTTCCTCGGCGTTCCCACCATGTACACCGCGCTGCTCAACACCGTCGCCCCGGACGGCCGGGACCTCCCGCAGGTGCGGCTGGCCGTGTCCGGCGGCGCCGCGCTGCCCGTCGAGGTGCTGCACACCTTCGAGCGCTCGTTCGGCACCGTCGTGCTGGAGGGGTACGGACTCTCCGAGACCGCCCCGGTGGCCTCGTTCAACCACCCCGGCCGGCCCCGCCGGGCCGGCTCGATCGGTCTCCCGGTCCGCGGTGTGGAACTCAGGCTCGTGGCCGCCGACCGCAGCCCGGCCGGGCCCGGCGAGGTCGGCGAGATCGCGATCCGCGGCGAGAACGTGATGAAGGGGTACTGGAACCGGCCGGAGGCGACCGAGGAGGCCTTCCAGGACGGCTGGTTCCACAGCGGCGACCTGGCCCGGGTCGACGAGGACGGCTACTACTACATCGTCGACCGCAAGAAGGACCTGATCATCCGCGGCGGGTACAACGTCTACCCGAGGGAGGTCGAGGAGGTGCTGTACGAGCACCCGGCGGTGGCCGAGGCGGCGGTCGTCGGTGTCCCGCACGAGCACCACGGGGAGGAGATCGCCGCCGTGATCGTCCTCCGGGAGGGTGCGCACGCCACCGCCGACCTGATCCGCGAGCACGTCAAGCGCCGGGTCGCCGCCTACAAGTACCCCCGGATCGTCACCTTCGTCGAGCAGCTCCCCAAGGGCGCCACCGGCAAGATCCTCAAGCGCGAGATCGTGGTCGAGCAGCCCGCCGCGACCTGACCCGGCTCCGCTCCGCCGCGGGCCGCAGCGGCAGGTCGACCGTACGACGGCGTTCCGGGCAGGTCGCGTTGAAGGATGCGTCGGTTCGGGTCGACCTGCCCGCGGTGGCCGAGGAGTACTCATCGGTCTTCCCGCACGCCGAACTTGCGGGCATCGCCCCTGCTCGGCCGGACCGCAGCCCGCGCTATTGGTCCAGACCTATTGACCGCGCCTCGCCGCCCCTCCTACGATCCGGACCGGCACGGCCCCCACATGTCCCCACCTCACCCGCAGCCGGACGTCACACCCCCACGTACTGGTCATGTCCATGACTGACGTCCGGCGGGAAGGGAGCACAGCATGTTCCGTCGAAGGTCGCGGCCCCCGCGTCCCCCGGGCGACGTCCGCCCCTGTCCGGAGCCCGGCTTCGAACGCGCCCCGCAGGTGCACCGCGCCCGCCACGCCGCGCACGGTTCGACCGTCCTGAGGCGCGCCGTCGCCGGGGTGAGCGCCGCCGCCGTCATCGGTGGCGGCATCGCGGTGGCCGGCTCCGTCACGGCCGGGGCCGCCACCACCAACCTGGTCGCCAACCCCGGATTCGAGAGCGGGCTCTCCGGCTGGACCTGCTCCGGCGGCTCCGGCACGGCCGTCGGCAGCCCGGTCCACGCCGGCACCTCCGCGCTCAAGGCCACGCCGACCGGCCAGGACACCGCCGAGTGCGCGCAGACCGTCAGCGTGCAGCCCAACTCCCAGTACACGCTGAGCGCCTACGTCCAGGGCAGCTACGTCTACCTCGGCGCCACCGGCACCGGCCTCACCACCGCCCCCTCCACCTGGACGCCGAACAACGCGTCGTACGGCCAGCTGAGCGTCAGCTTCACCACCGGGGCGACCACCACTTCGGTGACCGTCTACGTGCACGGCTGGTACGGGCAGCCCGCGTACTACGCGGACGACGTGTCGCTCACCGGCCCCGGCGGCAGCAGCCCCTCGCCGAGCTCCAGCACCAGCCCGTCGACCAGCGCCTCGCCGAGCACCAGCACCTCTCCCTCCACCAGCACCGGCCCGTCCGGCAGCCCGACCACCAGCGCCTCGCCCAGCGGCAGTTCGACGGGCGACACCTGCCCCACGAAGCCGAAGCCGTCCGGCAAGGTCCTGCAGGGCTACTGGGAGAACTGGGACGGCGCCTCCAACGGCGTCCACCCCGGCATGGGGTGGGTGCCGATCACGGACAGCCGGATCGCCGCGCACGGCTACAACGTCGTCAACGCCGCCTTCCCGGTGATCCTCTCGGACGGCACCGTCCTGTGGCAGGACGGCATGGACGCGGGCGTCAAGGTCTCGACGCCCGCCGAGATGTGCCAGGCCAAGGCGGCCGGGGCGACGATCCTGATGTCCATCGGCGGTGCCGCCGCGGGCATCGACCTGAGCTCCAGCGCCGTCGCCGACAGGTTCGTCGCGACCGTCGTCCCGATCCTCAAGAAGTACAACTTCGACGGGATCGACATCGACATCGAGACCGGCCTCTCCGGCAGCGGCAGCATCACCACCCTCTCCGCCTCCCAGGCCAACCTGGTGCGCATCATCGACGGCGTGCTGGCCCAGATGCCCGCGGGCTTCGGCCTGACCATGGCCCCCGAGACCGCGTACGTCACCGGCGGAAGCGTCACCTACGGCTCGATCTGGGGCGCCTACCTGCCGATCATCAAGAAGTACGTCGACAACGGCCGCCTCTGGTGGCTGAACATGCAGTACTACAACGGCAGCATGTACGGCTGCTCCGGCGACTCCTACCAGGCCGGCACCGTCCAGGGCTTCACCGCGCAGACCACCTGCCTGAACAACGGCCTGGTCATCCAGGGCACCACCGTGAAGGTGCCCTACGACAAGCAGGTGCCCGGCCTGCCGGCCCAGTCCGGCGCGGGCGGCGGCTACATGGCGCCGAGCCTGGTCGGCCAGTCGTGGAACGCCTTCGGCGGCTCGCTGAAGGGACTCATGACCTGGTCGATCAACTGGGACGGCTCGAAGGGCTGGACCTTCGGCGACAACGTCAAGGCCCTCCAGGGTCGCTGACTCCCGTTGACGTCCCGCTGAATCCCGCGCCCCGGTGCACGGCCCCGAGCCGCAGTCGGTCACCGACCGACCTGCCCTCCGGTCCGGGCCCGGGGCGCGGGCCGTCGGGCGTCGGCCGGAACGGGGCAATGGTTGACCACCTGAATAATTGAGTCTACGGTTCTATCGGCGCACGAGGTTCGCATCCGCAGCAGCCTTCGATCCACCGGGAGCGCCGTTCCCTCCAGAGAGGCGCAACTGGTATGACGACGTCCGGCCTCCGGGTCCCCGGGACCGCCCCGATCGACCACCGTGCGGCCGTCGCCGCGGAGACCGCCCGCTTCGCGGCGGCCCTCGACGGCGCCGACTTCGCGACCCCGGTGCCGAGTTGCCCCGGCTGGACGCTGGCCGACCTGGTCCGGCACGCGGGCAGCGTGCACCGCTGGTTCTCGGTGCTGCTGCACGGGCGCATCCAGGAGCCGCCGCGCAGCCGCGACGTCGACCTGCAGCTGCCCGCCGGCGACGACGGGTGGGCCGACTGGCTGGCCGGGAGCGCGGCGGTCGCGGCGGACGCCTTCCGGGCCACCGACCCGGACGCCCCGATGTGGGCCTGGGGCGCCGACCAGCACGCCCGGTTCTGGGCACGCCGGATGCTGTTCGAGACCCTGGTGCACCGGGTCGACGCGGAGCTGGCCCTCGGGGTGCGGCCGGAGGTCGACCGCGCGCTCGCCGCCGACGGCGTGGACGAGTTCCTGACCAACCTCCCGTTCGCCGGTCTGTTCGCCCCCGAGGTGGCCGAGCTCCGTGCGGACGACCGCACGATCCGCTTCCGCGCGACCGACGGCAACGAGAGCTGGCTGGTCCGCCTGCGGCCGGACGGCTTCGGCCTCGACCCCGCCGACGACGGATCGGCCCCCGCCGACGCGACCGTCCGGGGCGACGCCGTCGACCTGCTGCTGCTCGTGTACGGACGGCCCTCCCTCGGTGCGGACGCCGTCGCCCGGGAGGGGGACGCGGAGCTGCTGGCGCACTGGTTCGCCCACTCCGCTTTCTGAGTCCGCAGGGATGGCGTGAATTCGACGTGCGCGTGGCGCGGTTTCGAGGTACACGGGTCCGGGAAAATCGGGAGGTACTGAGCATTCCGGGTGGCTGAGGGAGCGTCTCATGACCCACCGTGACTCCGGATTCGACCCGCAGGACCAGGACCCCCAGACCGTTCAGCGCCTCCGCTTCGGCGTCGGCGTCATCGGGTTCCTCCTGCCGATCGTCCTCCTCGTCGGAAACATCATCACGTCGGCGCGGCTCACGCTGCTCGCCTCCATGAGCGCGTCGTACTACACGCACATGCGCAACGTCTTCGTCGGCAGTCTGTGCGCCATCGGCGTCTTCCTGATCTGCTACCGCCACGACCGACGCGAGGACCGGCTGAGCTCACTGGCCGGGGTGTTCGCGATCCTGGTGGCGATGTTCCCCACCCTGCCGCCGACGGCCGTCACCCCGCACCCCACCCAGGTGCAGACGACGGTCGGCATCCTCCACCTCTGCTTCGCCGCAGGGCTGTTCGGCCTGCTCGCGTTCTTCTGCCTCCGGCTGTTCGGCGACAGCCGGGGCCGGCCGGGACACCGCATCCACAACGCGGTCTACCTGGTGTGCGGTTGGGTCGTCGTCGGCTGCACCGTCATGATCGCCGCGGCCGGTGTGCTGCACTTCGCGTGGGACCTCCCGCTGACCCTGACCTACGTCGGCGAGGCGGTGTCGGTGTTCGCGTTCGGTGTCGCGTGGCTCGTCAAGAGCGCGGCGATCGGCGCGGTCGCGTCCACGGCCTCACCCGGTCCGGCTCCGGCCTGATTCCGGACATCCCCGGGCGCGGACCGCGCCTCCGTCGCCCCGCGCTCCCCGGGACCGTTCCCGGGGAGCGCGGGGCCGCGTTCAGAGCAGCCCCGCGCGGAGGCCGTCCCGCCACTCCGTGGCGAGCACCGCGTAGACGAGGGTGTCGCGCCAGGTGCCGTCCGAGCGCCGCGCGTGGCGGCGCAGCGGCCCCTCCCGGACGGCGCCGAGGCCGGACAGCGTGAGCTGGGTGCGCACGTCGAGGTGGTCGACCTGCCACTGGACACGGCCGAAGCCCAGGTCGTCGAAGGCGTGGCGGAGCAGGAGGAAGTGGGCCTCGGCGGTCATCGGGGTCTCCCAGGTGTTCCGCGCGGCCCAGTGCCAGCCGATGTCCAGGCGCTCGTCGACGACCGCGATGTCGGTGTACGCGATCCAGCCGGCGGCCCGGGTGGAGCCCGCCGGGACGATCGCGAACATCACCGCGTTCCCCGCCGACTGCTGGGCGAGCCGCTGTTCGACCAGCATGTGCATCTCGCCGAGCGTGTAGGGAGTGACCACCGGGAGCCACTGCCAGAGGCCGTCGTCGCGGCTGCCCGCGAGGTGCAGGTCGGGTACGTGCGCCGTGGTCAGCGGCTCCAGCCGGACGTACCGGCCGTGCAGGACGACGGGCGCGAGGGGCCGTGGTGCCATGCGGAGCAGGCTAACCCCGCCCCGCGATTCCTGACAGGGGTGTGCCGGAGCCCGGCCCGCACCCGGCGGCCCGCATCCGGCAGGACCGGGTGACCCGCACCCCGCAGGCCCGGGCGGCGTCCGGCCGCCGGTGCCGCCCGGGGCGGCCCGGGCCACCCCGCCGGTCGGCGGGTGACGGCGTCCGCCGATCGCCCGATGCACCTCCTCGGGCCGGCCCGGCAGAGTGGACGGCATGTCAGAAACCGCCGGGACGGCGACCGCCGCGGAGCGCCGCGACCAGCAGCCGGGGCCGCGTCCCGCCCGCCTGGCCGGACTCGACCTGGCCCGGGGCCTCGCCGTGTTCGGGATGTTCGCCGCGCACCTCGGGCCCGACCCGGAGACGGGAGGCCCGGTCGGCGCCGCCATGGGCCTCGCCCACGGGCGGGCCTCCGCGCTGTTCGCCGTGCTGGCCGGCTGCTCGCTGGTCCTGCTCGCCGGCCGCCGCCCGGGGACGGGCCGGGACGCCCGGCGGTCGGCCGCCCGGATCGCCGTCCGAGCCGTCCTGCTGATCGCCCTCGGCACCGCCCTGGACGCCCTCGACCCGCCGATCAGCCTCATCCTCACCGCGTACGGCGCCTACTTCCTGCTGGCCCTGCCGCTGATCCGGCTGCCCGCCGGCGCCCTCGCCGGCCTCGCCGCCGCCTGGGCCCTGCTCGCCCCCCAGCTGTCGTACGCGCTGCGGACGGCCGGGGCGGCCGGCCTCCTGCCGCAGCGCCTCGCCGAGCCGTTGCTCACCGGAGCCTACCCGGCCGCCACCTGGATGCCGTTCGTGCTCGCCGGGATGGCCCTGGCCCGCCTCGACCCGTCCGGGCCGGCCGTCCGGCGCCGGGCCGCGGCCGTCGGCGCGGGACTGCTGGCCCTCGGGTACGGGGGCTCCTGGCTCGCGGTGCGGCTGCTGGGTGCGGCGGTGCCGCAGGAGGGGTCCGGCGCCGTCGACCCCGGGGACGCGGCCGGGCTGCTGGGTGCCGCGCCGCACACCGGGACGAGCTTCGAGGTGCTGGGCGCCCTGGGGTTCGCCCTGCTGCTGGTCGCCGGCTGCCTGGAACTCACCGCCCGGCCCGCCGGGAGGACCGGCCCGGCGGTGACCGGCGCGGGCACGGCCGTGGTGGCGGCGGTGGCCGCGGTGGGACGGCTGTCGCTGACGGCGTACGTGGCGCACGTCCTGGTGGTCGTGCTGCTCGGGATCCGGCTGGATCCGGGGCCGCCGCTGCCGCTGTTCACCGCGTTCGTCGCCGGGACGCTGGTGGCGGCCGGGCTGTGGACGGCACGCTTCGCCCGCGGTCCGCTGGAGGCGCTGATGCACCGGGCGACCGGGGTGGCCTGGTTGGTGCCGTAGCACCGGCGGGCCGCCCCGCCCGCTCCCGCCCGGCCACTGCCCGACCGGGTGACGGCGGCGATCGCCCGGCAGCGGCCGGCGCCGTGATCTGTCCGCAGGAAGCCCGTCCGGTCGCCCGTCGATGCCGACGGCGGGAACGGGCGTTCCCGCCGGACGTCGTGAGGGATGGTCAATGCTCCTGGCCGGCGGCATGCTTCGGGTCGGGGTGCCGTAGGCCCTCGCCTCGGCCGACGGCCCGCCGCCCCTGCAGCCGCCGCCGAAGTCACCGTCAATGGCTCGGCCGTGCCGGCGCCCCGGTGGCGCTACCTTCGTCGGCCGATCCGCAGACGCCGAGGCGCGCCCTTCCGAGCCGGTTACTGACCGGTAAGTCCGGTCCGTGTTGAATTTTCATGATCATCACCGGTACGTTCCCGGACAATCGGAGCGACCGCTGACCGGTGCGGTCCCTGTGCGAGGTAGGTGCATCCTGACCCGTTCATCCTCCCGGCAGACCTCCCCGGCACCGTCGGCCGAACTCCTCCACACGCTGCGCACGGGGCCCTTCGACCTCGCGCTGCGCACGGCCATCCGCGAGAGCGGACTCGGCCTCGAAGGGATCCAGCGCCGACTGGCCGGCCGCGGACTGCAGGTCAGCGTCTCCAGCCTGAGCTACTGGCAGCGCGGCCGCAGCCGGCCCGAACGCGCCGAATCGCTCACCGTCGTCCGGGCGTTGGAGGAGGTGCTGGCGCTGCGACCGGACTCCCTGATCGTGCTGCTCGGACCGCGGCGCCCCCGCGGCCGCTGGATCAACCACATACCCGGATCGATCGACTACGCCAGCACCTTCGGCGACCCCGAGGTCGGCGGCGTCCTCGCCGACTTCGACCCGCGGAACAACGCCCGCCTGGAGAACCTCCACACCCGGATCGACGTCCACATCGGGGAACAGCGCGAGGAGCAGCGCGTCGACGTGCTGCAGATCCTCCGCGCCCTGGACGACGGCGCCGACCGGCTGGTCCTGCTCACCCGCGCCGACTCCTCCACCGACGGCGCGCCCGGCGTCACCGACCTGGTGGGATGCCGGCTCGGCCGGCGGCGCACGGCGGCCGGCAAGGAGGGCTTCGCCGCCGCCGAGCTCCTCTTCGACCTGCCGCTGCGCCGCGGCCAGGCCACGGTGATCGAGTACAGCTACGCCTACCCGTCGTCCGAGGTGGAGACGCAGTACGAGCGGATGGTGCGCTTCCCCAGCAAGAACCTGGTGCTGCGGGCGCGATTCCACCAGCGGATGCTGCCGGCGGGCTGCGAGCTCGCCTGGCGGCCCAGCCACGACGCTCCGCTGCAGACCTGGAGGAGGTGCGGATCTCGTCGACGGGCCAGGCCTGCGGGGTCGTCCCCGAGGCCGGCCCCGGCGTCTACGGGCTGTACTGGGAGTGGGGGACGAGCCGCAGAACGGATCCGCCCCCGTGAACGGCCCGGCCTCCTAGGGCCGTCGGCCGTTGCGCCGTTCCGTCAGCACCGGGGGAAGTTGACGGCGAGGCCGCCGCGCGCGGTCTCCTTGTACTTGCTGCTCATGTCGGCCCCGGTGTCGCGCAGGGTGCGGACGGCGGTGTCGAGCGGGACGAGGTGCCGCCCGTCGCCGTTCAGGGCGAGCCGGGCCGCGGCGACGGCCTTGAGCGCGCCGACGGCGTTGCGTTCGATGCAGGGGATCTGGACGAGGCCGGCGACCGGGTCGCAGGTCAGGCCGAGGTGGTGCTCCAGGGCGATCTCCGCGGCGTTCTCCACCTGCCCGGGGCTGCCGCCCATGACTTCCGTCAGACCGGCGGCGGCCATGGCGGCGGCGGTGCCGACCTCCCCCTGACAGCCGACCTCGGCACCGGAGATCGAGGCGTTGCGCTTGACGACGATGCCGACGGCGGCGGCCGAGAGGAGGAAGCGCACGGTGCCGTCCTCGTCGGCGCCGGGGACGAACCGGTGGTAGTGGTGCAGCACCGCGGGGAGGACACCCGCCGCGCCGTTGGTCGGCGCCGTGACGACCCGGCCCCCGGCGGCGTTCTCCTCGTTCACCGCCAGCGCCCAGAGCGCCACCCAGTCCATGGCCTGCAGCGGGTCGGCGGAGGCGCCGTGCTGCTGGAGCCGGCGGTGCAGTGCCGGGGCACGACGGGGGACGTCGAGTCCGCCGGGCAAGGTCCCCTCCGCGCGGCAGCCGCGGTCGACGCAGTCGCGCATGACGTCCCACAGGTGCAGCAGCCGGCTGCGGACCTCGCTCTCGGGCCGGCGGGCGGTCTCGTTCGCCAGCATCACGTCGCTGATCCGGCCGTTCCCGGCCAGGCGGAGGAGCTGTCCGGCATCGGTGAAGGGGTGGGGGACGTCCTGCGGGGCGTCCTCGGCCTCGTGGAGCAGGAAGCCGCCCCCGACGGAGTAGAAGGTCCGGCTGTCCAGGACGGCGCCGTTCCGGCCGAACGCCGTGAAGGTCATGGCGTTCGGGTGGGCGGCCGGCCGGAACCGGTGGCGGAGGACCAGGGTGAAGTCGACGGCGGCCGGCGATCCCGGCAGCCGGACCCGGTGCTCGGCGCTGAGCCGGCGGAACCGCTCGTCGGCGGTGGTGACGTCGACCGATTCCGGCTGCTCGCCGGCGAGTCCGAGCAGCACGGCCTTGTCGGTGCCGTGGCCGACGCCGGTGGCGGCCAGTGAGCCGAACAGTTCGATCTCGACGGTCGCGACCTCGGTCAGCACGCCGTCCTCGCCGAGCGTCCGGACGAAGCGGTGCGCATCGGCGCCACCGTGTGGGAGCTGGACGGTCCGATGCCGATGCGGAACAGGTCGAACACGCTGATCACAGTGGACTCCAGGAACGGCCGGTCAGGGGCTGCCGGTCTACCGCCGACCGGTCCCGCGCGGTGGCGCGCGACCGTCACTGGCGCGAACGGGCGCGCCCGGCCCCCGCACCCCGCACGAGGCATACCAGGGACAGTTCATGACGCACCGTCATCGACGTGGACGATCGGAGGCGGTGCCGCCGCCCGAACCGGCCCCCGTCCGAGCCCGATTGGCCAACACAGTTTTGGCGGTGCTCGCGGGGGCGTCGACCCGGCGGTGCCCCGGCCCCGCACGGCCAGGGCCGTTCAAGGATTTGATCCGGTTTCGACAGAGCGGAGGACGCCGGTCGACGGGCGCTTGACGCACCCCGGCCGGTGGAGAACTGTCGAGTCCGGTTCGGACCGGTGGCCGGGCGCCGCCGCCGACGCACCGGGCCACCCCCCATCCTCCCCTCACACAGGAGACAGGCATGCCCATCAGCACCCCCGGCCGCCATCGCCGCAGCCGGAAGAAGATCGCGCTCGCCGTCGCCGTGCCGACGGCCGTGGCCGCCGGCCTCGCCACCACCCTGACCGGCACCGGTGCGGCCTCGGCCGCGGCGACCGTGCCGAAGCCGGACCACGTGGTCGTGGTCGTGATGGAGAACCACGCGTACAACCAGATCATCGGCAGCAAGGACGCGCCCTACATCAACCAGCTCGCCAAGGGCGGCGCCGTGCTGAAGGCCTCGTACGGCATCACCCACCCCAGCCAGCCGAACTACTTCGCGCTGTTCTCCGGCGGCACCCAGGGCATCAGCGGCGACGGCTGCTACAAGGCCGGCTCCATGACCGCCGCGAACCTGGGCTCCGAGCTGATCGCGGCGAAGAAGACCTGGGGCAGCTACAACGAGGGGCTGCCCAGCGAGGGCTCCACCACCTGCAAGAGCGGCAAGTACGCGCAGAAGCACAACCCCTGGTTCGCCTTCAAGAACGTGCCCGCCAGCACGGGCCACACCTTCGGGCAGTTCCCGTCCGACTTCTCGAAGCTGCCCACGGTCTCCTTCGTCGTCCCGAACCTCTGCTCCGACATGCACGACTGCTCGATCGGCACCGGCGACGGCTGGCTCAAGAAGAACCTCGACCCCTACGCCTCCTGGGCCAAGACCCACAACAGCCTGCTCGTCATCACCTACGACGAGGACAACAAGCACAGCGGCAACCAGATCCCCACCGTCCTCTACGGACAGCCCGTGAAGGCCGGCTCCCAGCCGACCACCAAGTACAACCACTACGACGTGCTCCGCACCCTGGAGGACCTCGCCGGGGTCGGCAGCCACGCAGGCAAGGCCGCCGGCGCCTCCGACATCAGCGGCGTCTGGAACTGACGGCACACCGAGCGGACCACCGTCGCCCCGGCCGGCCCGGCCGGGGCGACGGTGGTCCGGGTGACGGCGTTCCGCGGCACCGGGGTGCGCCCTCCTCGGCGTTCCGGGCGTTCGGGCCGCGTCGTCTCCGGGCCGGTCCGTGCCCCCGGCGAAGGCCGGGTGACCCGGCCCGGCCGGCCGGGGCCGCCGCACCGAGTCGCACGCCGACCGCCAACCGCCGTTCATCCGCCGGTCGTGCGCGTTCCCTACGCTCGGCCGCTACCGGTGGCGACCAGTCACTTGCGGTGATCGGTGGCCGCGCCCGCCCGGCGCGGCCACCCCTGAGCGAAAGGCCGTTGGATGGCCCCGCGCCTCTCCGTCGTCGTTCCGATCCACAACGTCGAGCGCTACCTCCGGGAGTGCCTCGACTCGATCGCGGCCCAGACCTTCGAGGACTTCGAGTGCGTCATGGTCGACGACGGCTCGACCGACGGCGGGGCCGCCATCGCCGAGGCCCGCGCCGCCGAGGACCCCCGCTTCCGGCTGGTCCGGCAGGAGAACAAGGGCCTCGGCGCCGCCCGCAACACCGGCTGGCGCCACCTCACCCCCGGCACCGAGTACCTGGCCTTCGTGGACAGCGACGACACCCTGCCGCCGCACGCGTACCAGCTGATGATCCGTACGCTGGACGAGACCGGTTCCGACTTCGCCTCCGGCAACGCCGTGCGGCTGCGGCGCGACGGCCTCACCCCCTCGCACGCGCACCGCCGCCCGTTCCGCGAGACCCGGCTGCGCACCCACGTCAGCGAACTGCCGGCCCTGGTCACCGACCGCACCGCCTGGAACAAGGTCTACCGGCGCTCGTTCTTCGACGTCGCGGGCATCCTCTACCCCGAGGGCATCCTGTACGAGGACGCGCCGGTCAGCGTGCCGCACCACTTCCTGGCCGAGCGGGTCGACGTGCTCGCCGATCCGGTCTACCACTGGCGGGTCCGCGAGGACGGCGAGCTGTCGATCACGCAGAAGAAGACCGACCCGCGCGGCCTGGCCGACCGGGTCCGCTCGATGGAGCTCGTCCGGGAGTGGCTGCTCGGCCGCCCCGAGCCGGTGTTCGCCGAGCACCTGCGCGCCTACGACCGGAACTGCCTGGTCGAGGAGATCCCGATGTTCTTCTGGTCCGTCCCGGACGGCGACCGCGCCTACCGGGAGGCCTACCAGCGGCACGTCAGCCGGCTGGTCCGGGCGATCGGCCCCGAGCGGCTGGCCGGGCTGAACACCCAGCTGTGGCTCAAGTACCGGCTGACGCTGGCCGATCGGATGCGCCGCTTCGTCGCCGTGCAGCGTCTGCACCGCCTCGCCCGGCGCACCCGGCAGGCCGTCGCCCGGGGCTGAGCCCGCGGACCGTGCGCGTTACTGCTTGACACCTTGCGTCATACTGTAACGCGCGCGGTCCGAGGCGGCTCGGAGCGGCCAGCAGCACCCGGCCCCGCGTGGGCCCCTCCCACACCCCGGAGCACGCCATGCACCCCTTCCTCGACCACCCGGGGCCGCTCGCCTTCGCGCACCGGGGCGGCGACCTCGGCCGCCCGGAGAACTCGTTCGCCGCCTTCGAGGCCGCCGTCGCCCTCGGATACCGCTACCTCGAGACGGACGTGCACGCCACCCGCGACGGCGTCCTGGTGGCCTTCCACGACTCCCGCCTGGACCGGGTCACCGACAGCTCCGGTGCGGTGGCCGAACTGCCCTGGGACACCGTCCGGCAGGCCCGGATCGGCGGCACCGAACCCGTGCCGCTGCTGGAGGACCTGCTCGACGCCTTCCCCGGCGCCCGCTTCAACATCGACGTCAAGGTGGCGCAGGCCGTCGGACCGCTGGTCGAGGCGGTCCGCCGGACCGACGCCTGGGACCGGGTCTGCGTCGGCGGCTTCTCCGACAGCCGCCTCGCCGCCGTCCGCGCCGCCGCCGGCTCCCGGCTGGCCACCTCGCTCGGCCCGCGCGAGGTGGCCCGGCTGCGGCTGCGCTCACTGGCCGGCCCGCTGCTGCGGGGCCGCGGGACGCCGTTCGCCGGGATCTGCGCGCAGGTCCCGGAGCGTCACCGGGGCGTACCGGTCGTCGACCGGGCCTTCGTCCGCGCCGCCCACCAGCTCGGCCTCCAGGTGCACGTCTGGACGGTCGACGATCCGGTACGGATCAGGGCTCTCCTCGACCTCGGCGTGGATGGCATCATGGCCGATCACATCGACGTCCTGCGGGACGTCCTCGGTGAGCGCGGCTGCTGGACCGACGGCAGCACCGGCTCCAGCACGGAGACAGGAGCCCCATGAACACAGCGGCCCGACTGCCGGACCACCTCGACACCTCCACCGACGGCCGGATCCTGCGCCGGATGCAGTTCGGCTGGTACGTCAACGACTGGGCCAACGCGGCCTTCTCGGCCACCGTGCTGACGGTGTTCCTCGGACCGTACCTGACCTCCGTCGCCAAGAACGCCGCCGACGCGGCCGGCGACGTGCACCCGCTCGGACTGACGATCCGCGCGGGCTCGTTCTTCCCGTACACGGTCTCCTTCTCCGTGCTGGTGTCCGTCGCGGTGATGCTGCTGACCGGCACGGTCGCGGACCGCACCGGGCGGCACAAGGAACTGATGTGCGGCTTCGCCTACGTCGGCGCGATCGCGACCATGGCGATGTTCTTCCTCGGCGGCGACCGCTACCTGCTCGGCGGCGGCCTACTGGTGGTCGCCAACATCGCGTACGCCGTGTCGGTCGCGCTCTCCTACGCCTACCTCCCGCGCCTCGCCACCCCCGACGAGCGCGACGCGGTCTCCTCCAAGGGCTGGGCCTACGGCTACGCAGGCGGCGGACTCCTGCTGATCGCCAACCTGGCGCTGTTCGAGGGCCACGACGCGCTCGGCCTGTCCTCCGGCACCGCCGTGCGGATCTGCCTCGCCTCGGCCGGCCTGTGGTGGGCGCTGTTCACGGTCGTCCCGATGCTGCGGCTGCCCTCCCGGGCCGGCGCCGCCCCCGACCCCGCCGCGGCCGACCGGCCCGCCGGCGGCAGCCTGCGCGAACTCGCCCGCACCCTGCGCGGCATGCGCCGGTACCCGCTCACCCTGCTCTACCTCGCCGCCTTCCTCTGCTACAACGACGGCATCCAGACCGTCGTCTCGCAGGCCTCGCTCTACGGCAGCGAGGAACTCGGCATGGACCAGACCTCGCTGGTCGCCGCCGTGCTGCTGGTCCAGATCGTGGCGATCGGCGGCGCCCTGCTGCTCGGCCGCATCGCGGGCCGGTACGGCGCCAAGCGGACCGTCCTCGGCTCGTTGGTCGCCTGGGTGTTCACCCTCGCCCTCGGCTACGTCATGCCCGCCCACAAGCCGATCTGGTTCTTCGCCCTGGCCTGCATGATCGGCCTCGTCCTCGGCGGCAGCCAGGCGCTCTCCCGCTCGCTCTTCTCCCACCTGATCCCGGCCGGCAAGGAGGCCGAGTACTTCAGCTTCTACAAGGTCAGCGACCGCGGCACCAGCTGGATGGGCCCGCTGGTCTTCGGCCTCGCGTACCAGATCACCGGCAGCTACCGCTCGGCGATCATCTCCCTGCTGGTGTTCTTCGTGATCGGTTTCGCCGTGCTGGTGAAGGTCCCGCTCCGCCGCGCCGTCGAGGCCGTCGGCAACCCCGTTCCCGAGCGGCTCTGACGGCGGGTCCGCGCACGGCGGATCCGCGCACGGCGGTGCCCGGTCGGCCCACAGGGCCGGCCGGGCACCGCCGTTCGACGGCTCGGCGCCGTTCGAGGGCTCAGTGAAGGTCGAACCGGTCGAGGTCCATCACCTTGCTCCACGCCGCCACGAAGTCGCGCACGAACTTCTCGGCCGCGTCCCCGGAGGCGTAGACCTCGGCGATGGCGCGCAGCTGGGAGTGCGACCCGAAGACCAGGTCGACGGCGGTGGCCGTCCACTTCACCTCGCCGGTCGCGCGGTCCCGTCCCTCGAAGACGTTCGCCTCCGACTCCGACGCCCGCCACTCCGTGCGCATGTCGAGCAGGTTGACGAAGAAGTCCGTGGTCAGTGCCTCCGGGCGCTCGGTGAGGACGCCGCGCCGGGATCCCCGGAAGCCGGCGTCCAGCGCCCGCATGCCGCCGACCAGGACCGTCATCTCGGGCGCGGTCAGCGTCAGCAGGTTCGCCCGGTCGAGCAGCAGGGTCTCCGGCGACAGCTTCTCGCCGTCCCGCAGGTAGTTGCGGAACCCGTCCGCCCGCGGTTCGAGCACGGCGAACGACTCGACGTCGGTGTGCTCCTGCGAGGCGTCCGTGCGTCCCGGCGAGAACGGTACGGTGACGGTGTGCCCCGCGTTCCGCGCGGCCCGCTCGACCGCCGCGCAGCCGCCCAGGACGATCAGGTCGGCGAGCGAGACCTTCTTGCCGCCGGTCTGCGCGCCGTTGAACTCCCGCTGGATCTCCTCCAGCCGCCGGACCGTCCCGGAGATCTCGGGCAGGTCGTTGACCTCCCAGTCCTTCTGCGGCGCCAGCCGGATCCGCGCCCCGTTGGCCCCGCCGCGCTTGTCGGTGCCGCGGAAGCTCGCCGCCGCCGCCCACGCCGTGGTGACCAGCTGCGGAATGCCCGGGCCGGAGTCGAGGATCCGCTCCTTGAGCGCGGCGACGTCCTCGTCCCCGACCAGCTCGTGGTCGACCGCGGGGACCGGGTCCTGCCAGAGCTGCGGTTCGGGGACCCACGGGCCCAGGTACCGGGACACCGGACCCATGTCGCGGTGCAGCAGCTTGTACCAGGCCTTGGCGAACGCCTCGGCGAGCTGGTCCGGGTTCTCGTGGAAGCGGCGGCAGATCGGCCCGTAGACCGGGTCCTCCCGCAGGGCGAGGTCCGTCGTCAGCATCATCGGGGCGTGCCGCTTCGAGGGGTCGTGCGCGTCCGGCACGGTGTCCTGCGCCGCCGGGTCGGTGGGCTTCCACTGGTGGGCCCCGGCGGGGCTGGAGGTCAGCTCCCAGTCGTACCGGAACAGGTTGTCCAGGTAGCCGTTGTCCCACCTCGTCGGCTCGTTGGTCCAGGCGCCCTCGAGCCCGCTGGTGAGCGTGTCGGCGCCCTTGCCGCTGCCGTAGGTGTTGTGCCAGCCCAGTCCCTGCTGCTCGACGGGAGCGGCCTCGGGCTCCGGCCCCAGGTACGACGGGTCGACGGCGCCGTGGCACTTGCCGAAGGTGTGGCCGCCGATGATCAGCGCGGCGGTCTCCTCGTCGTTCATGGCCATCCGCGCGAAGGTCTCCCGGATGTCGCGGGCCGCGGCCAGCGGGTCCGGGGTGCCGTTGGGGCCCTCCGGGTTCACGTAGATGAGGCCCATCTGCACGGCGCCGAACGGATCGGCGAGCTCACGGTCGCCGCTGTAGCGCTCGTCGCCGAGCCAGGTGTCCTCGGGGCCCCAGAAGATCTCCTCGGGCTCCCAGACGTCCTCGCGTCCGAAGCCGAAGCCGAACGTGCTGAACCCCATGGACTCCATGGCGCAGTTGCCGGCGAACACCAGGAGATCGGCCCAGGAGATCTTCCGGCCGTACTTCTGCTTGACCGGCCACAGCAGCCGTCGCGCCTTGTCCAGGCTGGCGTTGTCGGGCCAGCTGTTGAGCGGCGCGAAGCGCTGGGCTCCGCTGCCGCCGCCGCCCCGGCCGTCCGCGATGCGGTACGTGCCGGCCGCGTGCCAGCTCATCCGGATGAACAGCGGTCCGTAGTGGCCGTAGTCGGCGGGCCACCAGTCCTGCGACTGCGTCATCAGTGCGATGACGTCCTGCTTCAGCGCGGCCACGTCCAGGGTGGCGAACTCCGCCGCGTAGTCGAAGTCCTCGTCCATCGGACCGGAACCGGGCGAGTGCTGGCGCAGCACCTGGAGGTCCAGCCGGTCGGGCCACCAGTCCCGGTTCGTCCGGGGCCGGGTCGATGCGGGGGTGGGGGAGGGGATTGCTGGGTTCTCGCTCTCGCTGCCGGACACGTCCGCCCCTTCTTCCTTCCTCGGGTTTGTTCGGATTTGCCCGTATCGTCTCCCACCTCGGTCCGCGCGGGTGAAAGGAACACGCAGAGCGTCCGATTTCGTCGACGCCGAGCCGGGTGCCCGGTCAGCCGCGCAGGGCGGACGCGAGCAGGCCGGGCAGCCGGCGGGCGGCGGGGGCGGCGGTGTGGTGGGCCGGGCGTTCCAGGGCGGCGCGGCCGGAGCGGTGGGTGACGAAGTGGGGCGGGCGCGGCGCGAGGGAGGGCGAGCAGGTGAACAGGCCGCGCGGTGCCGGGGGCGATGGGGCACGGAGCGCGGTCTTCTCGACGTCGTCGAGCATCCGGCATGGACGGCCAGTGCCGGTCGCGGCGGCCGACCGGCCCCGACCGGCCCCGACCGGCCCCGACCGGCCCCGGTCGGCGCCCGCCGCTGCAGGTGCCGACGCGCCGGTGGTTTGCGGCGCCGGGGCCGTCCGGTCCCGCCCCGGTCAGCGGCGGGCGGTCACGAGCGCCTCGACGTCGGGGACGAGGGCGGCGGGGGTGGGCAGGGCGTCGTTCTCCGCCCGGAGGCGCACGGCGGCCGTCCGGAGCGCCGGATCGGTGACGAGCCGGTCGAGCAGCCCGGAGTCCACGTCCTCGGAGCCGCTGCGCAGGGCGGCGCCGGTGGCGGTGAGGACGTCGGCGACGGTGAAGTTGTCGGCGCCCTGGGGGAGGAGCAGCTGCGGCACACCGGCCTGCAACGCGGTCAGCGCGCTGCCGGCACCGCCGTGGTGGACGACCGCGTCGCAGACGCGCAGCAGCTCGGCCAGCGGCACCCACGGCAGCGGCCGGACATTGGCCGGAAGGGTACCGAGCGGGGTGAGATCCGCGTCACCCACGGCGAGCAGGAACTCCGCGTCGACCGCCGCGGCCGCCCCGATCAGTCGGGTGATCGCCTGCAGGCCGTCGATCCGGGTGATCACCGTGCCGAGGGTCACCGCGACCCGCGGCCGGTCGCCCCGGCGCAGCAGCTCCACGGGCACGGCGCCACCGCCGTTGTAGGGCACGTAGCGCATCCGCAGGCCGCCCGGATCGCCGCCCAGCGCGGCGGGGACGATGTTCAGCGGGGTGGACGGGGCCGGGGCGGACACGCCGTACCGCTCGTAGAGGTCGGTGACCCGGCGGGCCAGCCGCGCGGCCATGTCCAGGCCGGAGCTGAAACCGAAGTTCTGCAGCGCCGCCGGGATCTTCAGCCGGGCGGCGACCAGCTGCGCGGAGGCCAGGCAGGAGTCGTGGACCAGCAGGTCGGCCCCCCACCCGCGGGCGGTCTCCAGCAGGTCGTCGACGGTGGGACGCGAGGCGTACGCGAAGGCGGCCGCGGCCCGTTCGAGGATCTGGTCCTGGGTCAGGTCGGGCTTGGCGTAACTCACCGCCTCCTCGCCGCTGAAGGCCTCGAACGCCTCCTGCAGGGACGTCCCGTCGCCGATCCCGACCATCGGGAAGCCCGCCAGGCCGAGCTGCTCCATCGGCCTCGGGACGGCGAACAGCACGTCGTGTCCCGCGGCCCGCAGGGCCTGCGCGGTGGGCACCATCGGGTACAGGTGGCTCGGCGCTGCCGGGCCGGTGAAGAGGATGCGCACGGTGTGTCTCCCGGGTGTCGCGTGGCTCGGACGATTCCGGGGCCGACCCGCGGGCCGGCCCCGCCCGGACGAACTGATGGGCCGTCAGTACGTGTTCCCGCCACCGTCGACAATCGGCCGTTCCGCCCGGCCCGCGCGCGGCGCGCCGCTGTCAGCCCGTCTTCGGCAGGCCGGGCGGGTTGATCTCGGAGGTCCGCACGGTCTCCTCGTCCAGGCCCCACCGCTTGAGGACCTGTCCGTAGGTGCCGTTCCGGATGATCTCGTTGACGGCTGCGTTCACCGCCCTGACCAGCCCGTTGTCCTTCCTGGTGGTGGCGGCGATCTTGCCGAGGACGTCGGCGCCGCCGCCGGAGTACGTGCCGATGACCTCGGTCTCGCCGGTCTGCACGGCGTGGAAGGCCTCGGTCGGGTCGGGGCCGAGCCAGGCGTCGATCCGGCCCGAGGAGAGCGCCAGGTAGTAGTCGGAGGAGTTCTGGTAGTACGTGATGTCGACCGGCTTGAGGCCGGCCCGGACGTTCTGCTCGTTCCAGGCGACGAGCAGCTTCTCCTGGTTGGTGCCGGAGGAGGTGCCGATGGTGTGCCCGGCGACGTCCTTCGGCCCGGCGACCCGCCAGCTGCCGCCCTTCCTCGCCTCGAAGCCGAGGACGTCGAGCCGGTAGGTGGCGAAGTCGTACTTCTCCTTGCGGGCCTCGGTGACGGTGATGTTGGTGATGCCGAGGTCGTACTTGCCGCTGTCGAGGCCGACGAAGACGTTCTCCCAGGAGACCGGGTTGAGTTCGACCTTCAGGCCGAGGACGTTGCCGATCAGGTGCGCGAGGTCGGGTTCCGCGCCGATGATCGTCCGGTCGTCGGTGGCGTGGAAGTCGAGCGGCGGGACCGTCCCCAGCGAGTCGACCACCCGGAGGGTCCCTCTTCGGCGGATCTCCTCCGGAACGAGGGCGGCGATCGCGGCACCTCGGGCGTGGTGACGCGGTTCTGGTCCGGGGTCAGGTTGATCGTGACGCCGTTGGGGGCGGTGCCCGACCTCGCTCCGGCGAGGTCGGCGGAGGCGCCGGTGGAGGCGGAGCCGCAGGCGGTGAGGAGGAGGGCGGCAGCGGCGGCGAGGGTGCGGCGGGGCAGGGACACGGCGGGCTCCTGTGCGGGTGCGCTGGACCGTGCGGGATTCAGAGGACCTTGGAGAGGAAGGCGCGGGTGCGTTCGTGCTGCGGATGGTCGAGGACGGCCTCGGGGGGGCCCTGCTCGACGACCACGCCGCCGTCCATGAAGACGACGGTGTCGGCGACCTCGCGGGCGAAGCCGATCTCGTGGGTGACGACGATCATGGTGGTGCCGGCCGCGGCGAGGTGCCGGATCACGTCCAGCACCTCGCCGACCAGTTCGGGGTCGAGCGCCGAGGTGGGTTCGTCGAAGAGCAGCACCTTGGGCTCCAGGGCGAGTGCCCGGGCGATCGCGACCCGCTGCTGCTGACCGCCGGAGAGCCGGCGCGGGTACTCCCCGGCCTTGTCGGCGAGGCCGACCCGGGCGAGCAGGTCCAGGGCGGTGGCCCGGGCCTCGGCCCTGGACCTGCCGAGGGCGCTCACCGGTGCCTCGGTCAGGTTCTCCAGCACCGTGAGGTGCGGGAAGAGGTTGAAGCCCTGGAAGACGAAGCCGATCCGGGTGCGCTGGCGCAGCACCTCGCGCTCCTTCAGCTCGTACAGCCGGCCGCCGGAGCGGCGGTAGCCGATGAGTTCGCCGTCGACGGCGACGGTGCCCCGGTCCAGCTTCTCCAGGTGGTTGACGGCCCGCAGCAGGGTGGACTTGCCCGACCCGGACGGGCCGAGGACGACGGTGACGGAGCCGGGCGCGGCCTGCAGGTCGACTCCGCGCAGCACCTCCAGCCGTCCGAAGCTCTTGTGGACGCCCCGGACGTCCACCATGGCGGTCGCGGTCATCGCGGGCCTCCCGAGGGGTTAGGCCGGTTCTCGGTGATCCGGCGGACGAGGTCCCGGGCCCGCTGCAGCGGGCCGGGCGGCGGGGTGCGGTCGGCGCCGCGGGCGAAGTGCCGCTCGATCCAGTACCGGCCGATCGACAGCAGGGTGGTGAGCAGCACGTACCAGGCGGTGGCGACCATGAGCAGCGGGACGACCCGGCCGGTGCGGCCGTAGACGGCCTGGACCTGGTGGAAGAGTTCGCCGATCGCCATCACGTGGACCACCGAGGTGGCCTTGAACAGCGAGACGATCTCGTTGGCGGCGTTGGGCAGGATGCCGCGCATGGCCTGCGGCAGGACGATCCGCCGGGCCTGCCGCAGCCGGGGGACACCGAGCGCCGCGGCGGCCTCCGACTGGCCGGTGTCGACGGCGAGTACCCCGGCGCGGACGATCTCCGCGGCGAAGGCGGCCTGGTGCAGGGCGAGGCCGAGGACGGCCGCGCCGAAGGCGCCGAGCGCGTGCACGGTGTCGAACTCCCACAGCACCGGCCCGAACGGGATGCCGAGGCCGAACCGCCGGTACAGGTAGGAGAGGTTGAACCAGAAGACCAGCTGGACGATGAGCGGGATCGAGCGGAACGCCCAGACGTAGGTCCAGCCGATGGCCCGCAGGATCGCGCTGCGGGAGAGCCGCAGTGCGGCGACCGCGGCACCGAGCGCGAAGCCCAGCAGGGTGGCCCAGAAGGTGAGCCGGAGCGTGATGCCGACGGCCCGGAGGATGGTGTCGGTGGCGAAGTGGTCCCGGAAGGTGGGCCAGTCCCAGCCGGGGTTGGTGGCGAGGCCGTGCAGGAACTGCGCGACCAGGACGAGTGCGGCGGCGCCGGCCGCCCAGCGCCACGGACGGCGCGCGGGGACGACCGGGAGGCCGGCGTCGCCGGGCGGCCCGGTTCCGGGCCCGGCGGTCCGCTCGGGTGCGGCGGTGGTCATGGCGGGACCCCTCTGCGGGGCGGACACGGGATCACGGGTGCTCGGGCGGGCTGATCCGCGAGGTGGTGACGGCGGAGTCCTGGGTGCCCCATTTCTGCAGGATGCGCGCGTACGTGCCGTCCTCGATCAACCGGTTGACGGCGGCCTGGAAGGCTGGGGTGAGCGGCGAGCCCTTCTTGAACGCGAAGCCGACGTCGAGGCGGTGGAACTCGCCGAGGAAGCGGGTGCCGGCGGCGGGCTGGGCGGCCTGGTGGCGCAGCCCGTTGATGGTGGACATCACGACGTCGATCCGGCCCTGCTGCAGCCCGGTGAGGACGGCGCCGCTGTCGGAGAACGCCCTGACCTCGTAGGGCTTGCGGCCGGCCGCGGCGCAGACGTCCTTCTTCGCGTTCAGCGTGGTCTCGAAGGTGGTGCCGGCGCCGGTGCCGATGACCAGGCCGCAGAGCTGGACGAGGTCGGTGACCTGCTGCAGCCGGGTGTCGTCCTTGCGGACGGCGAAGCCCTGGCCGTCGTCGACGTAGGTGACGAAGTCGATCGTCCTCAGCCGGGCGGTGGTGACGCCGAAGTTGCCGGTGCCGACGTCGTACTTGCCGCTGCCGAGGGCGGGCAGGATGGTCTCGAAGGCGGCGTCCTCGCGCTGCACGGTGAGGCCGAGGACCTCGGCGACGGCGTCGGCGACGTCGACGTCCAGCCCGGCCGGGGTCCTCTTCGCCGGGTCGGGGTAGAAGGCGCTCGGCGGGGTGCCGACGGCGCCGCCGAGCCGGATCGTGCCGGCCCTCCTGACCTCCTCGGGCAGCAGCGCGGCCACCGCGTCGACCTTCCGCACGCCGGAGACCACGTCGTGCGAGGCGGCCTCGACCGCGGAGGCTCCGACGGCGGGCCGGGCCGGTGCCGGGTCCGCGCCGCAGCCGGCCAGCAGGAACACTGCGGCGGCTGCGACAACGGCGGGTGTGCGTCTCACGGTTCGGGGGCCTCTCTCGGTTCGGCGGCCGCCGGGCGGCGGTCCGTCAGGTGCTTCTCGAAGGGCAGCGGGTGCAGCGCGCCCGGGGGCGCGTCCAGGTCGAACAGCGGGGTGTAGCCGGCCGCCAGGTAGAGCTGCCTGGCCTCCGGCTGCCGGGAGCCCGTGGTGAGGAGGATCCGCCGGTAGCCCCCGGCGGTCGCGGCCCGCTCCAGTTCGCCGAGGACCCGCCGGGCGAGGCCGCGGCGCCGGTGCGCCGAGTGCGTCCACATCCGCTTCACCTCGGCGGTGCCGGGATCGCCGTGGCGCCGGTACGCACCGCCGGCGACCGGCGCGCCCCGCTCCAGCAGGAGCAGCAGCAGACCGCCCGGCGGGGTGAACTCCTCGGGCGGGTGGCGGGCCATCTCCTCGTACCCGCCGGGTCCGTAGCGGCTGAGGTACTCGTGGGTGAGCTCGCGCACCAGCGGCTCGGCGACCGGGTCGTCCAGCCGGACGGCCCGGATCTCGACGGTGGTGCTCACGCCCGGGCCGCGACCGGCTGCCGCCGGTCGCGCTCCTCCGCCGCGGCCAGGGCGGCCGCCTTCGCGGCGTCCCGCTTGGCGACCTCCTCCCGGACGATCGGGATGACGTACCGGCCGAAGTCGACGGCGTCGTCCACGTGGTCGTAGCCGCGGGCGGAGATGATGTCCACGCCCAGGTCGTAGTAGTCGAGCAGCGCCTCGGCCACCGTCTCGGGAGTGCCCACCAGGGCATTGGAGTTGCCGGCGCCGCCGGTGGCGGCGGCGGTCGGGGTCCACAGCGCACGGTCGTAGCGCTCGCCGGCCTCGGCGATGGCGATCAGCCGCTGCGAGCCGGTGTTCTCCGGCGCGTCCGCGGACCTCCGCCGCACCAGGTCGCCACCGGCCCGCCGGGCCCGGATCGCGCCGACCGTCCGGTGCGCCTTCTCCCAGGCGAGTTCCTCGGTGGCGGCGATGATCGGCCGGAACGCGACCTGGATCCGCGGGATGTCGGTGCGGCCCGCGGCGCGGGCGGCCCGCTCGACCTCCTCGATCTGCTCGGCGGTGCGGGCCAGCGGCTCGCCCCACAGGCAGTAGACGTCCGCCTCGGCCCCGCCGGCCGCGTACGCCGCCGCCGAGGAGCCGCCGAAGGACACGCCCGGCCGGGGCTGCTGCACGGGGAAGACGTCGGAGACGAAGTCCTCGAACCGGTAGTGGGTGCCGTGGTGGTCGAACGGCTCGTGCGAGGTCCAGGCCTTCTTGACGATGCCGATGTACTCGCGGGTGCGCTCGTAGCGTTCGTCCTTGGTGAGGTAGTCGCCCTCGCGGCGCTGCTCGTGGTCGTTGCCGCCGGTGATGAAGTGGACGGTCAGCCGGCCGTCGCTGATCCGGTCCAGGGTGGCGAAGGTCTTCGCCGCGAACGTCGGGTACGAGACGTTCGGGCGGTGCGCCAGCAGGATCTGCAGCCGGTCCAGCTTCGAGGCGAGGAAGGCGGCGGCCGCGGCGGGCTCCGGGGAGCCGGCGCCGTAGGCGAACAGCACGCGGTCCCAGCCGTTGTCCTCGTGGGCGCGGGCGAGCCGCAGGGTGTACTCGCGGTCGAACGCGGCGGTGGTGCGGGGCGTGGTCTCCGAGCCGTCGCCGGTGGCGGCGATGCCGAGGAACTCGACGGGCATGGGGCAGGCCTCTCTACGGTGGGCGGGCACGGCGGAGCACGCGCGCGGCGGGGCGCGCGGCATCGGCCGCCCGGGAGTACGGGTGGTGGACGGACGGGTGCGCGACGGACGCCGACGGTGCATCGGCGGGAGCGGGTGCGCGGGAGGGCAGCGGCAGCGTGCCGGGAGTCCGCAGCGGCGGACGGGAGGCCGGCCCCGCACGGCGGGGCGGACGAGGGAGTGCCGCCCGCAGGGACGGCGGGCCGGTCAGCCGGCCTGCTGCCGGGTCAGCCGCAACACGCCGCGGACCACACCCGACCGAAGTCGATGTGGCCGCGCGTGACCAGGGGCTGCTCGGCGTACATGCGGCAAGTTGAGCAGTGAACCGTGGAGTTCGTCAACCTCCGTCCGGATCCGGGGCAGCCGGACCGCCCTTGACACCCGCCGATCGGGCACGCGTACGATCGACCCCGAGCGAGGTGCCCAGGAGCCGGCCGAAGTCCCGTCGGCTCCCGCCGTGTTGAGGGACGCGGCGTGCGTGACGGACCAGCAGACCCCTGCCCGCGTCCGCCCCTGGAGCCCCCATGACCACGTCGCACGACGTCCTGCCCGCCGCCCTCGCCCCACCGCCCGCCGACACCGACCTGCCGATCGTCGCCCGCCGCCGCCCCGGCCGGACGGCCGCCGCCGTGCTCGCCCTACTCGCCGTCGGACTGCTGCTGAACTCGGCCGCGCACAACCGCGCCTTCCAGTGGGACGTGGTCGGCCAGTACCTCACCTCGACCGCGATCCTGCACGGACTGGTGCTCACCCTCTGGCTGACGGCTGCCGTCACGGCGCTCGGCTTCGCCCTCGGCACCCTGCTCGCGGCCGCCCGGCTGTCCGGCAACCCGGTGCTCGCCGCCCTGAGCCGCGGCTACGTCTGGGTCTTCCGTGCCACGCCCGTCCTCGTCCAACTGCTCTTCTGGTTCAACATCGGCGCGCTCTACCCGACGCTCTCGCTCGGCGTCCCGTACGGGCCGGAGCTGCTCAGCGTGAAAACGGTGAACCTGCTCGGCCCGACCGCCACCGCGATCGTCGGACTCACCCTGCACGAAGCCGCGTTCGCCGCCGAGGTCGTCCGGGCCGGCATCCTCTCCGTCGACCAGGGCCAGCTGGAGGCCGCCCAGTCGCTCGGACTGCGCCCCGCCCGCGTCCTGCGCCGGATCGTCCTGCCGCAGGCGATGCGCTCGATCGTGCCGACCGCCGGCAACATGCTGATCGGCACCCTCAAGGGCACCAGCATCGTCAGCGTGCTGGCCGTGCACGACCTGCTGTTCTCCGCGCAGCTGATCTACAACCAGACCTACCAGGTGATCCCGCTGCTGGTGGTGGCCACCCTCTGGTACGTCGCGGTGACCAGCGTGCTCTCCGCGGGCCAGTACCACGTCGAGCGGTACTACGCCCGTGGCGCCGACCGCGCCGCGCCCCCGCCGACCCCGCTCGCCCGGCTGCGGACGGCACTCGGCACCGTACGGCGGGAGCCGGCCCGGTGAGCGTGCTGGTGATCGTCGGCGCCGGGCCCCGCGGCACCGGACTGCTGGAGCGGATCGCCGCCAACGCACCCGAACTCCTGCCCGCGAACGGGCCGTTGCACATCCACCTGGTGGACCCGCACCCGCCCGGCGGCGGCCGGATCTGGCGGCACGAGCAGTCCCCGCTGCTGCGGATGAACTCGATGGCCGAGGACGTCACCATGTTCACCGACGAACGGTCCACCGTCACCGGACCCGTCCGGCCCGGACCGTCCCTCGCCGAGTGGGCCGCCCGTCCCGAGGCCCACCCGCCGTACCGGCCGCCGGCCGACCCATCCCTCGCCGAGGAACTGCGCACCCTCGCCCCGTCCGACTTCCCGACCCGCCGCGCCCAGAGCGCCTACCTGGACTGGGTGTTCCGGCGCGCCGTGGCCGAGCTGCCCCCGCACGTCACCGTCACCGTGCACCGGGACACCGCGCACGCCGTCACCGGCCCCGCCGACGGCCCGCAGTCCGTCCGGCTCACCGACCGGGTGCTCACCGCCGACCGGGTCGTCCTCGCCCTCGGCCACCTCGACTCGGCACCCGAGCCGCAGCACCGCGCGAACGCCGCCTTCGCCGCCCGGCACGGCCGCTTCCACCTGCCGCCCGCCTACTCCGCCGACGCGGACCTCTCCGCGCTGCGGCCCGGCGAGCACGTCCTGCTGCGCGGCATGGGCCTGGCCGCCGTCGACCTGGTCTCGCTGCTCACCGAGGGGCGCGGCGGCCGCTTCGAGCACGCCGCCGACGGGCTGCGCTACCTGCCCTCGGGCCGTGAACCGGTGGTCCACCTCGGCTCCCGCCGCGGGGTGCCGTACCACTCCAAGACCCACTACCGGCTGCAGGGGCCGCCCGCCCCGCTGCCGCGCCACTTCGGTGCGGCCGCCGTCGACGCCCTCGTCGCCCGGCCCGGCCGGCTCGAACTGCGCCGCGACGTCTGGCCGCTGATGGCCAAGGAGATCGGCTTCGGCCACTACCACGAGCTGTTCCACGCCCACCCGGAACGCACCGCGCTGCCCTGGCCGGAGTTCCTCGCCGCCTACGACCGGCTCGACTGGTACGGACCGGAGCGGGAGGCGTTCGTCGCCGCGGCCGTGCCCGACCCGGCCGACCGGCTGGACTTCGAGCACCTGGACCGGCCGCTCACCGGCGTGCGCCTGCCCGACGGCGAATCCCTGCAGCGGCACCTGCGGGCCCACGTCCGCGCCGACGCCGACCGCCGGGCCGACCCCGCGCACAGCGCCGACCTCGGCGCCTTCCTCGCCCTGCTGTCGCTCCACGGACAGCTGCCGAGGCTGCTGGCCTCCGGCCGGCTCTCCGCCCGCTCGGTCGCCGAGGACCTCGACGGCTGGTGGACGGGGTTCTTCAGCCACCTCGCCTCCGGGCCGCCCGGCTTCCGACTGCGGCAACTGCTCGCCCTCTCCGAGGCCGGCGTCGTGCGCTTCCTCGGCGCCGACACCGCGATCGACCGGGACGAGAGCGACGGCACCTTCGTCGCCCGCAGCCCCACCGTGCCCGGGCGCCGGGTCCGGGCCACCGCCCTGATCGAGGCCCGCCTGCCGAGGCACTCCGCCGACCGCACCGCCGACCCGGTGCTGCGGGGCCTGCTGCGCGCCGGCCGGATCCGCGAGGAGGTGCTCGCCGACGCCGGGCACACCCACCGCTCCGGCCTGGTCGAGGTCGCCGCCGACGGCGGCCTGCTGGACCCGGCCCTCGGCGGCGCCCCGCACCCCCGGCGGCTCGCCCTCGGCCCGCACACCAACGCCCGCAGCTACGCGGCCTTCGCGCGGCCGCGGACCGACGCCCCCGCCTTCCGCCAGAACGACACCGCGGCCCGGGCCCTGCTGCGGGCCCTGGCCGGACCGCTCGGAGAATCCCCGGCCGGAATTCCGCGGCAGGATCCTCCCCGTGAGCATGTGTCAGTACACGCTCTTCCGGAAAGGGCCGGGTCGGAACCTGCATGATCCCAGGTCAGGAGGGACTGTCAGTGCTCGCCCGTACTGTGGAACCAACGTCGGAGGGGGCGCCGGGAACGGCGCCGGAATTGCGTTGGAAAAGGGGCGGAACCATGTCTGCGAACAGGATCAAGCACAAGGTCAACCACGTCTCACTGGTGGTCGACAAGTCCGGCTCGATGCGTCAGCACGAGGCGCAGCTCGTCCGCGTCGTCGACGAGTTCGTGAAGGGCCTCCAGGAGGAGTCCGACCGGCTCGGTCACGAGACCCGCATCAGCCTCTACGCCTTCGACCACGAGGTGGAGAACCTGGTCTGGGACATGGACGTGAAGCACCTGCCGTCCCTGCGGGGCCTCTACGCGGTCGACGGCGGTGCGACGGCGCTGATCGAGGCGGCCGTGAAGTCGGTCGACGACCTGAAGAACATCTGGGAGGGGTACGGCGAGCACTCCTTCCTCCAGGTCGTCGTCACCGACGGCGAGGAGAACGCCTCCGGCTGGTCGGAGACCGGCCGGATGCACACCCGCGTCGGCGGCGACCGCGGCGCCGCCACCCTGCGCACCTGGATGAACCGGATCAAGGGTGCCATGGACGACCTCCCCGACCACTGGACGTCGGCGATCCTCGTCCCCAACTCCCTGGCCAAGCGCACCGCCCAGGAGTACGGCTTCCCGGCGGGCAACATCGCGATCTGGGACGCCGACTCCAGCAAGGGCGTCGAGGAGGCCATCGGCACCGTCAAGTCCGCCGCCACCAGCTTCCTCCGCGGCCGCGAGCAGGGCGTCCGCGGGACCAGGAACCTCTTCGCCATGGGCCAGGACCTGAGCACCGACGAGGTGAAGGCCAACCTCGACGCGCTGGACACCGGCAAGTACATCCTCGTCCCGGTCGACCAGCAGCTGCCGATCCGCGAGTTCGTCACCAGCGCCGGCCACGCCTACACGACCGGCTGCGCCTTCTACGAGCTCTCCAAGCGGGAGAAGATCCAGGGCACCAAGCAGCTCGCCGTGGCGGAGAAGGACCCGGCTACCGGCCGGATGACGGGCAGGGTGTTCTCCGGCCCGGCGGCCCGTCAACTCCTGGGCCTGCCGGCCTCGGAGGCCACCGTCAAGCCGGGCGAGAACCCCTCGTACACCGTCTTCGTCCAGTCGACCTCCGTGAACCGGAAGCTGGTGCCGGGCACCAAGCTGCTCGTCCTCCTCTGACGGGGCGACGGCCACCGCGCCGACCCCCACCACCACGACCGCACCCGAGCCCGCACCGGGACCGGGCGCCCTGCCGCCAGGACGGACCGACCGACCGTGAGCCCCCAGCTGCGCACCGAGAACCCGAGCGCCCTCGCCCTGTCCACCACCGACCGCGGCCGCACCGCCCCCTGCCGTCTGGCCTGCTGGTTCGACGAGGACGCCCCGCGGCGGCAGACCTACACGATCCGGGCCGACGGCCCCTGGGGGCACGTCGAGGGCACCGGATGGGACGGCTTCGGCGCCCTCCTCGACGCCCGCCGCCGACTGGAGCCGCTCGGCTGGCTGCTCGCCGTCGCCGGCGCCCGCCGCGACGCGTGGCCCAGCGGGTTCCTGCGCGAGAGCGGTGGCGAGGAGGCCTACCTGCTCCTGTCGCCCGCCGCCGGCACCGAGCTTCCCGCCCTGCCGATCCTCGCCCCCGCCCCCGCGCACCTGGCGGCCACCGCCGCCGACCAGGAGGCCGCCCACCGCCGCTGGCTGGAGACGCCGCCGACGGCGATCGCCGCCCCCGCGCGGGCCGGCGCGCCGACCCGGCGGAAGTGGTTCGCGTTCCGCGGCCCCCGTGCCGTAGAGTCTGGGACGCCGACGCGGGGTGGAGCAGCTCGGTAGCTCGCTGGGCTCATAACCCAGAGGTCGCAGGTTCAAATCCTGTCCCCGCTACCAACCGACCGGGCCCGGTGCGCATCAGCGCACCGGGCCCGGTCGCTCGCCGTGCACCGAGGGCCCCGACCGCACTCCCGTCCGGCGCGGCCGCCCGTACGGCAGTGGGCGGGAGCGACGCATCGAAGGTGTCCATCGCGCGGTCCGGTGACAGCGGCGCCGACCGGCTCTAACATCGGCGCACAGCCGCGGTCGTCGCGACGAACGGGCGGCCGGCCGAGCAGTGGCCGGCCGCCTCGCGGGTCCCGGGGCGCGCCCCACCGCTGCCCCGGGGCCGTCCGCGCGGATCGCCGCCGGCGTGCCACCCGCCCGGGCGGGGCGGTGCCGCCCGCCGGACCGTCAGCGGCGCGCCCCGGCGGCGGGGACGGCGGTGACGGTGTCGTGGGGGCTGAAGGTGCGGCGGTAGGCGGCGGGTGAGACCCCGAAGGCCGTCCGCATGTGGGTGCGCAGCGAGTTGCCCGAGCCGAGGCCGGCCCGGTGCGCGACCAGGTCGATCGGCAGGTCGGTGGTCTCCAGCAGGTGCTTGGCGAGTTCCAGGCGCTGGGCGGTCAGCCACTGCACCGGGGTCATGCCGACCTCGTCGCGGAACCGCCGGGTGAAGGAGCGCAGGCTCATCCGCGCGTGCTCGGCGAGCCGGTCGAGGGGCAGCGGCTCGCCGAGGTGCTCCAGGGCCCAGGCGCGGGTGGCGGTGGTGCTGGCGACGGTGGGCTCCGGGACGGGCCGGTCGATGTACTGCGCCTGCCCGCCGTCCCGCCACGGCGGCACGACGCACATGCGGGCGGCCCGGTTGGCGACGGCCGCGCCGTGGTCGCGGCGGATCATGTGCAGGCACAGGTCGACGCCGGCGGCGACACCGGCGGAGGTCAGCACGTCGCCGTCGTCGACGAACAGGACGTCCTCGTCGACCTTGACGTCCGGGTAGGCCCGGCGGAACTCCGGGGCGAGGTTCCAGTGCGTGGTGGCCGGCCGGCCGTCGAGCAGGCCGGCCGCGGCGAGCACGTACGAGCCGGTGCAGATCGACACCAGCCGGGTGCCGGGCCGGATCCCGGCGATGGCCGCCGAGACCTCGGGCGGCAGGGGACCGCCGTGGCCGAGCTCGGGCATGGCGTGCGTCGGCGGGACGATCACGGTGTCCGCGGCGGCCAGCGCCTCGGGGCCGGCGGCCGGCTGCACGGTGAAGCCGGCGTCGCTGAGGACGGGGGCGCCGTCGGCCGTGCAGACGGTGACCTCGTAGAGCGGGCGCCGCTCGGCGTCCTCGGCGCTGCCGAAGACGCGGGACGGGATGCCGAGCTCGAAGGGCGGGACCCCGGGCAGGGCGAGCACGGCGATCCGGTGCGGCCGGCCCGGTGCACCCGGCGTCCGCTTCCGCTCGCTCTCCGTCATGTCCATCCGCGATCCGGCCATGGCCAGATCCTGTCACATGGTGACCGAACGGCCAACACCGCGCCGGGCCCGGGTGCCGGATCGTTGACTGCGTCGCCGGGGAGCCCGGCGCACGGGAACGCGAACGAAGGACGAGGAACAGACATGCGTGCGGTGGTCGTGGAGCAGTGGGGCGGGCCCGAGAACCTGGTCGAGCGCGAGGTCGAGCGGCCCGAGCCCGGGCTGAACGAGGTCCTGGTGCGGGTGCACGCGGCCGGGGTGAACCCGGTGGACTGGAAGACCCGGGCCGGCGGCGCCCTCATCGAGTGGGGCGCGGTGCCGGCGGTCGGCTGGGACGTGTCCGGCACGGTCGAGGCCGTCGGCCCCGGCGTCGGGATCTTCCGCCCCGGCGACGAGGTCTACGGGATGCCGCTCTTCCCCCGCCAGGCCGGCGGGTACGCCGAGTACGTGGTCGCACCGGCCCGCCACCTCGCGCCCAAGCCCGCCAACCTGACGCACGTGGAGGCCGCGGCGCTGCCGCTGGCCGCGCTGACCGCCTGGCAGGCCCTGGTGGACGCGGCCGACGTCCGCCCCGGGGAGCGGGTGCTGGTGCACGCGGCGGCCGGCGGCGTCGGCCACTTCGCCGTGCAGATCGCCAAGGCCCGCGGCGCGTACGTCATCGGCACGGCCAGTGCCGGCAAGCACGACCTGCTGCGGGAGCTGGGCGCGGACGAGGTGGTCGACTACCGCGCGGTCCGGTTCGAGGACGTGGTCTCCGACGTCGACGTGGTGCTGGACGGCCTCGGCGGCGAGACCGCCGAACGCTCCCTGAAGGTGCTCAGGACCGGCGGCCGGCTGATCACCCTGCCCGGCCCGGACGACGTCCCGGCCGCTCCGGACGGCGTGCGGGCGGCGTGGGTCCTGGTCGAGCCGGACCACCTCGGCCTGCGCGAGATCGCCGCCCTGGCGGAGCGCGGCGCACTGAAGCCCGTGGTCGAGACCGTCCTGCCGCTGGCGCAGGCGGCCGAGGCGCACGAGATCGGCGAGCAGGGCCGCACCACCGGCAAGATCGTCCTCACCGTCGACTGATCCGCCGACACCCGGGAGCGGGGGCGCCGCCGCCCCCGCCCGGGGGGAGTGCTCAGCCCGTCCGCCCGCCCTTCCCGACGACCACGAACTGGCCCATCATGCCGTCGTCCTCGTGGCGCATCAGATGGCAGTGGTACATGTACGGGCTCCGCGGGTCCGCGTAGTCGCGGAAGACCACGGCGAGGCGCACCGAACCGGACGGCGGCACGGAGACGGTGTCCTTCCAGCCGGCGAGTTCCGGCGGGGGAGGGCCGCCGTTGACGTCGAGGACCTGGAAGTGGTTGTCGTGGACGTGGAAGTTGTGCACCCGGTTGTGGGTGTTCGTCACCGTCCAGACCTCCGGGACGTCGACGGTGGCGGTGACGTCGATCCGCTCCATGTCCATCGGCAGGCCGTTGATGGTGTTGCCGTCGAGCTCGAAGGTGCGCGCCACCGCGGACGCCGTCACCGGCGGGGGGATCACGGCCAGCGCCGGGGGCGTCGCCACGCCCGCGCGGAGCTGCGGTCCCGGGTCCAGGCGCAGGAGCTCGAACTCCTCGCCCTGGGCGGCTCCGGCGGACGGGCCGCGGCCCTTCCTGGCGGGCAGCGGGGCGGGGAAGGACCGCAGGGTGCGCGGCCGGCCCGCCTGCAGGCCGACGACGACCTCCGCCCGCTCCCCGGGGGTCAGGACGAGGCGGCGGAGCCGGACGGGTGCGGCGAGCAGCCCGCCGTCGGAGCCCACCATCTCGAACTCGCCGTCGTCGTCCAGACCGAGGTTGTAGACCCGCATCGTCGAGCCGTTGAGGATGCGCAGCCGCACCCGGTCGGTGGCCACCGGTGCGTACGCGCCCGCGATCCCGTTCACCGTCACCGTCGGGCCGGTCAGTCCCGTCCCGGTGTCGTTGCGCTCGTCCAGGGTGCCGTCGGCGTTGAGCTTCTTGTCCTGCAGGATGACGGGGAGGTCGTCGACGCCGTACTCGTGCGGCAGGGCGGCGCCCGCGCCCGTCCCGTCGTCGACGAGGAACAGGCCGGCCAGACCGCGGTAGGCGTGCAGCTGGGTCGAGCCGTGCGGGTGCGGGTGGTACCAGAGGGTCGCCGCGGGCTGGGCGATCGTCCACGACGGCTCCCAGGCGGCGTCCGGGGCGATCGTCTGGTGCGGGCCGCCGTCGCACGCCGCGGGCAGGTGCATGCCGTGCCAGTGGACGGACGTCGGCTCGGGCAGCCGGTTGCGGACCCGCACGCCCACCGTCTCACCGGTGCGGGCGCGCAGCGTCGGACCGAGCAGGTCCTGCGAGTAGCCCCAGGTCGGCGTGGACCTCCCCGGCACGATCTCCGCCCGGCCGGTCCGCGCCTCCAGCGTGAACCACCGCACGCCGTCCTCCGTACGGGACTCCGCGAGCGGCGGGACGGGCAACCGCCGGTAGCCGGCGGGCCCCGGGTCCTCCGACGCCGCCCCGCTGCCCGACTCGCCGTCAGGCACCGCCCTGCCGGCCCTACCGGCGACACAACCCGCCGTCAGGACCGGCGCGGAGACGAGGCCGGCCAGCACCGCACGCCGCGACCACACAGCCACCCGGCCACCTCACGACGCCGATCGGACAGGGAACCGCTCGACGGACGCGCAGTCCGCGCGCCGTCGGCCGGCGCCGGCCCGACCCGACGAGGAGTTCGAAACTAACACCCGCCGAAGGCACCGGACGTGGTCGAACCGGGCCGGGCCCGCCGCTTGCCACGGTAGATCACTCGTTCGTACGAGGGTCGCCGCCTGCCCGGCAGGAACCACCGGTGGCGGACCGTCAGCCGTCGGCCCGCGCCGCCTGCCAGGCCTCGCGGAGGGGGACGGGATCCTGCCGCGGTCGTTGACCGCGTGGCCGTTGCGCCGCGCCCAGGCCCGGACGGCCCCGTCGTCCGGGCCCTGCCGGCCCCGGACGTCCGGACCGTCCCCCGTCGCGGCGGGCACTCCTTCGAGCTCGTCCGCGGCCGCGCGCAGGAAGGCGGACAGCGAAGGGTGGAGGCCCTCCGACGGGAGCTCCCCCTCGCTCCACGCCCCGACCGCGCCGGTGCGGGTGTCGAGGAAACGCCCGGAGAACCCGTCGCGCTCGGCGGTGATCGGCACCCACCAGCCGCGCCAGCCGACGTGGTCGCCGTCCGGCGGGTCGGACTCCTCCAGGGACTGCTTGAACCCGTGGACCCGCTCGACGTCCGTGAGGCCGAGCAGCAGCCCCCCGGTCGGCAGGACCCCGTCGTGTCCGAACGCCACCAGCGTGTTGCGGCCGCCGTCCGTCCGGGGCCTGCCGAGGCCGCTCGTCGCCAGCCAGGCCCGCAACTCCGGCGGGAGGACGACGCCCATGCGGCGCTGCGCCGCCTCGATCGCCACCGGGTCCCCCGGGCCGTCGAGCCCGGCGAGCGCCTCCGGCGCGTGCCGCCGGACCCGGCGGACGATCCGCTCCCACTCCCGCAGGACGTCCCCCGGTTCCGATCCGCCCTCGTCCATGTCGCCCCCGTTCCTCCCGTCCTGACCACCGATCTGGTCAGAGCAGGAGGCACGGTAGCCCACGACTCCGACACGTGATGGCGCGAGCGCGCCCGCTGAATCGCCCCCGAGTGCCCGTTGAAGACTCCTGGGTCCTCTTTCGGATCGCGCCGGGCGTCCGCCGCCGAGGCACGCACTCCAACGACGCCCGCTGATCCGACGTGATCCGAAGGAGGGCCCAGGGTCCGTCTTCAAAGATCAAATCCAGAGCAGGACGGATGCGATGGTGACGATGCCCTGGTAGGACTCGCGGGTCCTGTCGTAGCGGGTGGGTGCGCCACGAGGCGCCGTGGAGTCGAGTGAGGTGAGAGACCTGCACCGCCGGGTTGTCGCAGCAACCTGGTTGAAGCTGAGGGCAGCTCGTCT